>DATEAK010000113.1:0-12227 GCA_035288405.1 bacterium
GAGATTCCAGGAGCGATTCGGAACGCCTTTACCTATCTCTACACCAGTCGGCCGGGTCCCGCGATCTTGGAGATTCCGAATAACTTTCTGGAAGCACGCGGGGAGTGTGAGATTCCGGAGCTTCCGAGCCGTTCGCGAATCACGCCGGATCCGAAGCAGCTGGCGAGAGCCGCGAATCTTCTCAAGAGCGCCCGATTTCCCCTGATGTTTGCCGGTGGAGGAGTCATCCATAGTGGCGCCTTTTCCCAGATCCGAGAACTCTGCGAGCGCTTGCGAATTCCTGTGGTGACCAGTTCGCAGGGGAAGGGGGGACTTCCGGAAGACCACCCACTTTCCCTGGGTTGTACCAACGGAGTGAATCCCTTTCGAGGAAGCCCCACGAAGAGCCCATTTTACGAGCGGTTCTTATGTAAGATAGACGTCCTGCTTAGCGTGGGAACCCAATATGATCAAACGACCAGCGATGGCTGGCGGTTCCCCATTCCTTCCACTCATATTCAGATTGATCTTGATCCGAGTCAAATTGGCAAGAATTTTTCCGTCTCAGAAGGAATCGTGGGAGATGCAGCGCAAGTCCTGCAGGGAATTTTGGGGTGCTTGGGAGATCTACGGGCTTCCGTTCGCCCCGAGCTGGAAGAGGAAATTGCAGCCGTCAAGAGAGAAGTCCAGGTCCTTTTGCGGCAGCGCAGTACTGTGGAGCTGAATGTGTTGGCCGAAATCCGCCAGGTGCTTTCCAGAGATGCGATCGTCTCCAACGACATGACTCAGATCACGTACTGGGCCGGTCGCTACTTCCCGGTTTACTTGCCTCGCACTTTTTTCTTTCCTTATGGCTCCACGACTCTGGGGAGTGGACTTCCGGCAGCCATCGGGGCCAAAGTGGCCTGCCCTGGCCGCCAGGTCGTGGCTCTCTGCGGAGATGGAGGGTTTCTTTTCAACTGTCAGGAGCTTGCCACACTGGCTCTGCAGAAGTTGCCCGTGGTGGTCGTGGTGTTTAATGACAACAGCTACGGGGTTCTCAAAGAGTTTCAACAAGAGCGTTTCGGGCGTGTCACGGAGGCGGATCTGTTGAATCCCGACTTTGTGAAATTGGCTGAAGCTTTCGGAATCAAGGGAGTGAGAGTCGAAAAGTTGGGAGATCTTTCCCAGGCTTTGGACGAGGCTCTCGGCTTAGGTGAACCCGTTTTGGTTGAGGCTCCGGCGGCAGGCTTTACGGCGCCTTGGATGTCGATCGTCTAAACGGGCCCTAGGTCACTTCGAAGATGACTTCGAGTTCCACCGCGACTCCGGCCGGAAGTTCATTGACACCCACGGCAATGCGGGCGTGTTTCCCCTGCTCTTGAAAGAGATCCAGAAAGAGGTCCGAAGCACCATTCACCACGGCCGGTTGTCCTGAAAATCCTTCCGCACTGCGCACAAAGCCGGCAACGCGAACAACGCCGCGGATCTTCCCTAGGTCACCCAGAGCCTGCTTGGCCACACTTAGGCTGTTCAGCGCACAGAGGCGAGCGGCTTGGTAGCCTTCCTCGGCGGTGAGTTCGCTGCCGATTCTCCCCGTATACTTGATCTCGCCCTGGGCTCGGGGAATTTGTCCCGAAACGAAGAGAAGTCCACGGGAGAGGACCGCAGGAGCGTAGCTGCCGGCGGGTTTGGGCGGTTCGGGGAGTTCAAGTCCCAAGGCTTTTAAATGTTCTTCAGCAGCAGGTTTTTTGGCAAAGCGCTCTTTTTGGATGATGACTCGTTCGTGGGTACCTTCTCCTATCTTTTCTTTTTCGTTGTAGGCTTCCACTGCAAAGCACAGTCGCCGGCCCGAGATGGAAGTTAAGGTGGATTTGGCGGTGACCTTCATGCCAATGGGTGTGGCAGCCAGGTGACTCACGTTGACTTTGATCCCCACCGACCCCTCTCCCGGTTCCAGGTAAGAGGCCAGCAACTGATTGGCGGCGCGCTCCATGAGACCGATCATAGAGGGAGTGGAGAACAATGAAGTCGCCGTAGGTCCCAGATGGGTAATCCCCATTTCCGGGGTGGTCGTGACCGCAACTTCGGATGAGATTCCGGGTATAAAGCCTTCTTTAACCAATGGATTTCTCCTCGGGTTACCTAAGTTTATAACCGCCGCCCGTATTGCTGACCAGCTCGATCACATTCCCGTCCGGATCTTCGAGGTAGAGGTAGTGGTCCAGGTCTTCCTTGTGAGTCTCGGGACCCTTTAAAATCTTGACTCCGTTCTCCTTTAGGAAGATGGCGGCCCGGTCCACGTCTTCGGGAGTGGCCAGCCGGAAGGCAACATGGTTCATACCTGCGGTTTTCCTGTAATCGGCCGGGAGCTTGTTCGGAACTTTGTAAAGGGCGATATCATGGTAGCCAAGATGGCGGTCGTCTTCCACGTATTCTCCGAAATTCATCCAAACGACGCCCCCTTCGTACTTTTTCGATACCTTTAACCCCAGAAGTTCCGTGTAAAACTTTTCAGACTTCTCTAGGTCCGTTACATTGATGTTCACATGAGCTAAACTGGTAATCTTTAGCGCCATTGTCCCCCTCCTTCGTGTAGCTTGGATGATAGAGCCCGTGCAGAATCCGCACACACACTTAATTTAGCGAAACTCCCCTTCAAAGACAACTGTGGACAGACTGGCCTGCCGGAGCTGGCGGTCCCTGCACAGAGGAGTTTTGAGCCTGTGTCAGCTCGATGCAGGGGAGAACCGGATCGATTCTCCCTCAAGCTGATCCCTGAGCACAATACCTGTAGAACGTCAGCGGAAAGGGGAGGCCCCCCGTTCCGACGTGAGCCCAGGTCAAAGCGGAGAGAGTTTTGGGAAAGTGGACGTCGGGGAACGGTTCGGAAAAGTGCTTGGGGCCCTTAGGTTCTCCTCCTGGATTGAGATAACTGATTTGTTTTTGCAGGGTTAATCACGCACCGGAAGGGGTCGGGAAATTCTCTGCGATCCCGAATCCTTCTGGACAAGGGACATTTTTCCATTGATTTTTCATCTGTTAAGAGACGATAATGAACATAGACTATGTTTTGACAGAAAGAAATCGATACGGAAGGTCGGAGCGGAAGGGTTTTTTGCCTCTCGGTCGCAGTGCATTACGGAAGATCTTCAGGCAAGTGCCCTGTTCCTCTCTTTCATCCCGTTTTCAGGAGCAAAGTTGACGTATGGCCGAGGTTGTTAAAGACAGAAAATCAGCCTTTGTGAGTACCGTGAAAAAGGACGAAGGAGGGATTCCCGGAGCCAAGCTGGGCGACCTTCTGATGCGCGAAGGCTTGATCACCAAGAACCAGCTTGAGGAAGCCGCTCAATATCAGAAAAAAAGCGGGGGCCGGATTGGATCCATCCTCCTGCTTCTGGGTTACATAGACGAGGACACCATTCCCACGGTTTTGAACCGCAGTCACGGCTATCCCGCCATCGACTTAAGCCAGCAAAAAATTGAGGACCGAGTTCTCGCGCTGGTCCCTTACAGCATGGCGAAGGAATATTTCCTGTTCCCGGTCAGTGCCACGAACAACATGCTGCATGTCGCCATGGCTGACCCCACGGACAATACCAGCGTGGAAGAAGTTCAAATGAAGGTCCGCCTCAGCGTGAAAGCCGAGGTGTGCGCGGAAAAGCAGATCCTGGAAGCGTACAAGAAATACTATCAGGTCAGTGACGAAGAGATCGCCGGGTTTACTCCCAAAGTTGACGAATTGGAAGAGGCCGTCAGTATCGACAGCATTGATGACTTCGGCAGTCTGGTGTCGGAAGCAGCGGACACCTTCACGGTCGTCGATGACGCCGGCGGTGGGAAGGGGGAAGGGGATCGGTACTCGGCCAGCGACGCCCCTATTGTGAAACTGGTAAACGGGATCCTGATCCGGGCCATCAAGGAAGGGGCCAGTGATATTCACATTGAGCCTTTTGAAACGGCTTTCTACGTGCGCTATCGGAAAGACGGGGAACTCCATAAGGTAATGAACCTCCCTTTGCAGATTCGAAACGCCATGACTTCCCGCATCAAGATCATGTCGAATATGAATATTTCCGAGCGCCGGGTTCCCCAAGACGGACGAATCAAAATGACGCTGGGGAAGACCAAGGCCGTCGACTTCCGGGTTTCCACTCTGCCCACATTGTTTGGGGAATCGATCGTTATCCGTATTCTCGATAAGTCCAATTTGAACGTGGACCTGACCAAACTCGGGTTTACCAAGGCGGGTATCGAGAAATTCCAAAAGACGATCACCCGGCCCTACGGTCTGATTCTCGTGACCGGACCCACGGGGAGCGGGAAGACGACCACCTTGTACTCGTCCCTCCATGCCCTGAATCGGGTGGACACCAAACTCCTGACCGCGGAGGATCCCGTAGAGTTTAACTTCCGGGGAATTAACCAGGTACTGATTCGAGAGGATATCGGGCTGACGTTTGCCGCGGCTCTGCGCTCCTTCCTCCGGCAAGATCCGGATGTCATCATGGTCGGCGAGATTCGTGACTTGGAAACGGCGGAGATCGCCATTAAAGCAGCCATGACCGGGCACATGGTGCTCAGCACCTTGCACACCAACGACTGTGCCTCGACCATCGGACGGCTCATTGACATGGGGATTCCGGGGTACATGGTCGGCTCGGCCGTCAGTATGGTTCTGGCCCAGCGGCTTCTGCGCCGCATCTGCCAGAAGTGCAAAACACCTGTCACCAAAATCAGCGCGGCTCTTCTCAAGGAAGCGGGATTCTCCCCCAATGAGTTTTCTCAACTTCGGCTTTACACGGGGAAGGGCTGCCCGGAGTGCAGCAACGGGTACAGAGGACGAGTTGCCATTTACGAGATTATGGAAGTAACTGAAAATGTCAAGCAGGCGATTACTTCCAACGTTCCGGAAAGCCAGCTTCGCAAGATCTCCATGAAGGAAGGGATGCTGACCCTGCGCCAGGAAGGCCTGCAAAAGGTCCGCGAGGGAGTTACGACGCTCGAAGAAGTCTTGGCCAAGACGGTCAAGGAAAAAGAGATGCTTCCCGCCTACCTCTTGAATCCGGATGAGCAGGTCTATGAGGATGGTGATCTGATTATTAAAGAGGGGAACACGGACAAGAACTTCTACAAGCTCATCCAGGGCTGTCTCGTGGTTACCAAGAACGGGATCATGGTAGGGGAGATCAGTCAGCCCAGTGAATACTTCGGAGAGATGAGCGCTCTTACCAACGAGCCCCGCACGGCGACGATACGCTCCAAGGGAAAGAGCATCGTGAAGGTTTTTCCCGGAGATAAACTACCCGAGGTCCTGGAGAAATACCCGGAGATCGCCACCCACATTGTAACGACCCTGGCCAAGCGTCTCAATGAGGCCAACAATCGCATCCTGGCCGGTCAAAATGGGAGTGACAAGAGCAGTCTGGAGGCACTGGAACAAAGAGCAGCCGCCTTATCTTGAACTGACCGCAACCCTTACGACGGCTTTTCCGTTAGCGCTTTCTGGATCTTAACAACGATCTGGGCCACTTCCCGGGCGCTCCGTCCCAGGACACGAACCATGGCCTCTTTCCCGAAATCTCCACGATCCCAGACGATCGTGGGAACCGCACCGAGTGTCTCGATTCCTTTCTGAACTCCCCACTCCAGTGAGGACCCTTCTTTTTCTTTGAGTGCGGCGGGTTCCTCTTTGCGGTCAAAGGTCGCCACGGAGAATCCCAGCTTCTGGCAGGCTGCGATGATTTCCGGAGAATAGCGGATGTTCATGGCGGCTCTTATCAGTGGGTCATGCTTCATGGCTGTTAGGATGATCCGGGCGATATGACGGGAGCCTCCCAAAGCCGGGGAACTCAGGTGCCGGAATGTATCCTCCCAACGGATCAGTCGGCCTGGGAAGGCGGCCACCTCTTCGGTGGATGTGGCTCCGGGTAAGGCCATCCCCAGATTGGATTGAACCTCGGGAATCAGGCTTCCGATCCGGGACTCTTCCAGGAGCTTGACAGCTTGCTTTAGATCCTCTACCACCTCCCAGCGGTCTCGAAAATTGTAGAGCTCGAAGAGATGATGGGTGGGGCCGATCCCCTTGCCCACGGGGAAAGCGTGGCGAATGGCGCCGGCAGTAAATTCTTTGGCCCTGCGTACGGACTGGGTGAGGTCCAGGCCCTGTGCCATGAATGCAGCAATGGACGCCGAAAACGTGCAGCCGGTCCCGTGGGTGTTTGGGCTGGGGATTCTGTCTCCCCGGAAATGAACGATCCGGCTGCCGTCGAAATAGACGTCGACGGCTTCTCCTTCCAAATGCCCTCCTTTGACCACCACCGCGCATCCGCTGCTCCCATAGATGGTCTTGGCCGCTTCTTCCATCTCTGCAATCGTGGCCACCTTCCGGTTCACCAGGATCTCGGCCTCGGGCAGGTTCGGGGTGATCACCGTAGCCAGCGGAAGAAGAAGTCGCATCAAGGTTTCCCGGGCTTGCGGCTGCAGCAGGGGATCACCGCCCTTGGCGGCCATCACAGGGTCCACCACGAGCCGACTCAGGCGGTACTGCTTGATTTTTTCAGAGACGGCCTCGATGATTTCGCTGTTGGAAAGCATTCCCGTCTTAGCGGCGGCCACGTCCAGGTCGCTTAAAACCGAGTCGAGCTGCCGCCCCACAAACAGGGCCGGTAGATCTTGGACCCCCTGGACCCCTTGCGTGTTTTGAGCTGTCACTGAGGTGATCACGCTGGCTCCATAGACCCCGAGCGCGGCAAACGTTTTGAGGTCCGCTTGGATTCCGGCTCCTCCACCGGAATCCGATCCTGCGATGGTCAGAGCGATCTTCATGGGTTCCTCTCAATCTTGAGTAAAAGATTCATTTTCGTTCTTCGCAAAAACGCCTTCCTTGTTGTCAAACCCTGTCCCATTTTCCCCGCCAGCGCAGGCGTTCATGATAGAACAGAGCGGCGGCTCCGAGAATGCTGGTGTTTTTGTCCAGGGAGGCGTACAGGATACGGGTCGCTTCAAAGGCTTCCCGGAAGGCGTAACGCCGGGCCCATTCACGGATGGAATTGAGGTACTTGCCATTCCCGTTTAGGAGACTGCCTCCCAGAAGGATCATCTCCGGGTTGAGAAAATTAATGACGTTTCCAACGGCCGCCCCGAGATTTTGAACGAGTTCTCCAAGGAGTTCCTGGCACAGTGGATCATGTGCCTCAGCAGCGGCGAAGATCTGTTCGGCATCGATCCGGGTGGGGTCATTCCCGCACAGGTTCAGAAGGAGCGGCGCTGCTTTTTCGCCGAGTCGTTCTTTGACCTGTGCAACTACGTCGGGCCCTGATACATAGGTTTTGAGGCAACCCCGGCTCCCGCAGAAACAGGGACGACCGTTGGGGTTGAGAGTCATGTGTCCCAGTTCACCCCCATACCAGTTGACACCCCGGTGGATTTCCCCGTTCAGCACAATCCCTCCGCCGACCCCCGTCCCCAGGGAAATGAAAACCAGGTTGCGCACCCCCCGAGCCTGCCCGAAGTACAGCTCTCCCAGGGCCAGCGCGTTGACATCGTTGTCGAGCACGGTGGTTGCCTCACAGTAGTTATTGAGGATCACTCCGAGAGGAAAGCAGGCTAACTCGGGGATGTTCTGGATATCGTAGCCGATGGTACCGGTGTCCACGTTGACAGAGCCTGGAAGCCCCAAGCCGACTCCCAGGAGAGTGAAACCCCTCTCTCGCGCTTTCAGTGCCATCTCCCGGGCAATGTACATGATGTGGAGCAGGACGCAGTCGCTCCTGCCCAGATCATAGGTGGGCACCGAGCGTTGGAAGAGGATTTCCCCCCGTGTGCTGACGATTCCAGCCGAGATCGTCGTTCCTCCCACATCGAGACTGGCGATGACTTCTTGCCGGTTCATATTTCCATTCCACGCGAGGTTGCGGGAGGACTTTTCTCCAACGCCGCAAACGTAACGAGGATGATCCCCCGGGTGTTTAGGATCACCGGCAGGCCGGGAGAGCACAAGGCCGTCCGTTCACCCTCCCGCTGGATGTTGTAGCTGCTTGTGACGGACGAGTTCTCCCAGTAACCGGGATGACACATGAGTTCCGTAATTCCCTCCGGGAGGCTCTCCAGAGTAGCGCCAAGGTTTTTTTCACTCCAGTAAGGGGCTTCACCCACATCTCCCACGAAGTGGTCCGGGGTTGGAATCTCCAGGCTGCGGGCCTTCTCCCGGAGAGTGAGGTTTGCGCTGCGCAGAGGGGACCCCCATTTACGGCAAGAGTCCAAGAAGATCCGGTCCAATGGTTCCAAATGGTGCACGTGATGGTGACTGTCCACGTGGGACGGAGAGCGGGAAAAGACCTGTTCAAAACGCTTTCTCTGGGCGGTCAGCTCCAGGGCGACTTCCTCCAGTCGAGCGCGAGCAGCGAGTCCTTTGGGATCCCGGATCAATTGCCCGTTTCCGTCCACCAGGGAAGGAACCTTGTCGGGAGATGATACTGGAGGGCCGAAAGTCAGGTTGACGTGGAGACCGACCCCCAGGGATGGGAATTGGGCGAGCAGGGGCGCGTTCTCTTCCAGACTCGGTAAATTGATCATCACCGTGGTGCTGGTCACGATCCCTTCCTTGTGCGCAGTGATGATCCCCCGGCTCACCGCAGGGGTCAGGTTGAAGTCATCGGCGTTGACAATCAGGAAGCGCCTGCCTGTCATCATCTATCTACTCCACTCTGGGCTTGTCTTGTACGAGAGGCCCGTCATGGACTCCGTGTTGATCCTGCTTCTTTCGTGCTGACCATTGTACCCGGATTCGGCCCTTCTGACACCACCAGGCAATTTCAAAGTCTCTCAGTGCCGTGGAGGCGTTGGCGATGGGGAACTCTCCGAAGACCATAGACGGATCTCCGCTTTTTCGAGGAGCATCCCCAGGGTAAACAGCGGCAGTCCCACTACGTTGTTGTAGCAACCGGAGATCTTCTCGACCAGCAAGGCCCCTTTGCCTTGAATCCCATAAGCCCCGGCTTTGTCCATGGGCTCTCCCGTAGCCACGTAATTGTCAATTTCTTCCCGGGAGAGTTTTTTGAATGTGACCTCGGTGACGACTGCCTCGTTCATGTAGATCCGGCGCGGAGGCCACAAGACCGTGATTCCCGTGATGACCTGGTGGGTCTGTCCACTGAGTTTGGAGAGTATTTTCCGAGCATGGTCGGGATCCCTGGGCTTACCGAGCAAATCCCCGTTCAAAACGACGACCGTGTCGGCTCCGATAACCACAGAGTCCGGATGACGCCAGGATACTTGGAATGCTTTCTCCTCGCTCAAGCGCAGGGCGTAGTCTTCAGGAGATTCCCCGGGGCGAGGAGTTTCGTCCACGGAAGGAGCATCGACTTGGAAGGTGAGCCCCAACTGTTCCAATAGTTGACAGCGGCGGGGAGAAGCGGAGGCCAAGATCATTGTGGTCTGCAGTGTATTCATGGGGATCAGAATTTGCGCGACAGCAGGAGCCCCGAGAACATTCCCAGCGCCATCAGAAGGTTGAGTCGCATGGAAAAGCCCAGCGTCAGACTCATGAATTCCAAATCAATCCGGACTGGGGGATCCAAGCCGATCTGGGGTCCGATCACCAAGAGTCTGTGCAGAACCTCCCAGGGAGCCAGAAGCTTGAGTACCTGGCTCAGTGCTGAACCGGTCAAGCCTCCCAGGACCAGGCAGAAGATGAGGAGCCAAAAATTTGCTTTGGTAGAGGCCATGCTCCCCTCGGTTTGAATTTCATCTAGATGATTCGCACCTTTTTAGCGGGGACGTTGCTTGTACCGGACGACTTCAAACTTGCGGATCTCGATCGGCTCATCCGCCCCGATCCCGGCTTTCTTGCGGGCAATGTCGATTTGTTGCTCCACGGTATCCACCCCCTCCAGGTCGGGAAGCAGTAGCCCCCGGCGACTCTCATGCTTGACGATGATACCATAACGCCGGGGGTCCAGTTCGCTCAGGCTTTTTATGGGTGCGGGAAGACCGAGCACGTCTACGCTGATCTCCAGATCGTCCAGTTCCTGGAGAGTTACCGGCGGGAAGCGGGGATCTCGGGTCGCCGCGCTGATCGCATTATGAATGATTTCTTCTCCGATATTCTTCTGAGTCGGCAGATAGGTGCCGATGCAGCCGCGCAGCTCCCGTTTCTTTTTTAGGGACACGAAAGTCCCGGCACGAAGTTCCATTTCCTGCGAGGACGGCGAAGGGAGAGAAAAGATCTCCGATGTCTCCAGGTAGGTTCGGATCGCCTCTCTGGCCAGTTTGAGGTAGGGATGCTCTCTCATTAGACCTCCCGCAAGGAGAGGCCCCCCTCTATTGATCTCTCTCCACAATGTAATCGGCCACCGTACGAAGAGCCTGGAGGTAGCAGGAGTCCTCGAAGATCGCGAGCTCCTGCTTGGCCTGAGCCACCAAGTCTCTGGCTCGGCTCATGGTATAGTCGATTCCACCGTATTTCTCGATTAACCCCAGGATGCGCTTGAGATGTGGTTCCGAAATTACGTCGGCCGCGACGATGTCCCGAATTTCATCACGCTCTCGCGCGGTGGCCTTTCCGTAAGTGTGAATCAGGGGAAGGGTCACATGCCCTTCTTGAAGATCTTTGCCCACCGGCTTTCCCAGGCGTTCCTCGCTGGCTATATAGTCCAGGGCGTCATCGACGAGTTGGAATGCAAGTCCCACATGAGTCCCGAAGTCGAGGAGAGCTTTTTCTCTTTCGGAACTCGCCTTGGCCAGAAGGGCGCCGAGACGGCAGCAGGTTGAAATGAGAGCTGCGGTCTTACGGAAGGCCACATCCAAGTATTCGTTTTCTGCAGTCTCCACGTCACAGGTCTTGACGAGCTCTAGAACCTCCCCTTCGGCCAGTTTCAAGGTGGTGTCCGACATGGCATCGAGGGTGCGCTGATCGCCGTCATTGGTCATGAGGGCAAAGGACTTCGAGAACAGGAAATCCCCCACCAGAACACTGGCCTCGTTGCCCCACTTGGAATTCGCCGAGGGGTTTCCCCGCCGTCTGTCGGCGCCGTCGACGACATCGTCGTGCAGTAAGGTGGCGGTGTGGATGAACTCTACGATGCAGGAGTAGAGAATATGACGATTGCCCCCCTGGTAACCGCATAGCTTGGAACTAATGAGCACCAGGACCGGGCGGATGCGCTTTCCCCCCCCTTGGGAAAGATAGCGGCCGATGATGGGGATCAGGCTCACATCCGAGGTAAAGTTCCCCTGAATCGCACGCTCTACGGCCTGAAGGTCATCTTCCAGGAGCTTTAGGATGTCAGGAAAGGTCATGAATTAGCCCGCCGGTGGCATCCCTGCACGGCTGGCAGAGAAACCGTAAGTGCAAGATACTACGGGACAAATTCGCATATTGTCAAGGTATTTTTCCCTGCCGGGAAACCCCTGCAGCCCTTGGTGTACGCCTTTACAAACCCGCATCACTGCCAAAAAAGAACTCCTTTCACCCCTTGGCGAGGAGGGGCAGGGTGGTGTCCAGCAATTCACCTTGACCTGTCAGGTGGATTTTGCTAGAGACTGTTTACCCAGCTTTGAGACGAATCCAAACACTTCCTTATCTTCCGGAAGGAGGCAGCCCATGACACCTACCCCTTCTCATCTGGATCCAAAGAATACCTGGCTCCTCGTGATCGATGTCCAAAATGACTACTGTCATGATCGGGGAGCCTTTGGTCAAATGGAGATTCCCCTGCAGAGCATTCAGTCTATGGTCCCCGGTTTGGTTTCGTTCATAGAGGAAGCGAGGCAAGCGGGTGTTACGGTTCTCTTCATCCGCACCCAGCACAGCGACTGGACGAACTCACCCATCTGGCTGACCCGGCGCTTGCGCCGGGGAACGGAAAAAATGGTCCCGGTTTGCGTGGAGGGGAGTTGGGGAACCGAGTTTTACCAAGTTCAGCCCACGCCGGCGGACCGCGTGGTCATTAAGCACCGCTACAGCGCTTTCATGGATACAGACCTGGATCTCATTCTGCGCAGCCATCGGGTTTCTCATCTCCTGTTCACAGGGGTGGCTACGAATGTCTGCGTGGAGTCCACTCTCAGGGATGCTTTCATGAAGGACTACTACACGATTCTGGTGGAAGACTGCTGCGCCGCTACCTCACCCGAGGAACACCAGGGAACCCTGATAAACGTGACCAAGTATTTCGGCCAAGTGGCCCAGTCCCAAAATCTGCTGGCCTCTCTGCGGGGGGAGACCGTCGAAAGTTCAGCGGCTTCTTCCTTGGCATAAGCGGGCA
>DATEAK010000114.1:0-2957 GCA_035288405.1 bacterium
TCGGCGCTGGCGGATCCGGGAGCACCGATCCGGCTCCCGGAGTCCGGCGGAGTTTTTGATGCGGACGCCACCCTCGGAATCGTCATCGGGAAACGGGCGGGGCGGATCTCCGCGTCTGAAGCTCCGGCCTTCGTCGCTGGATTCACCTTATTGGTAGACATTACGAACCGGCAAAAATTCCAGGAAGAATGCCGCACGAACAACAACTTACTCGCCAAAAATTATCGAAGCCTCTCCCCCCTCGGTCCGTGCATCTGGATTCCTGTGGACGGGCAGATTCCACGGACGACAGAAGTAAGCTTGAAGCTCAACGGGCAGGTGCACCAGCAGTTCAGCCTCGAAGAGTTGTCCTACGGAATCGGTGAGATGGTTTCGGCCTGGTCCCGACTCATCCTGGCGCCGGGAGACGTGCTTGGAATGGGGGCAGCCATTGCCCGTCCACGTCCGGGCAAGAGCTTTCAGTCACCGGTGCCCATCCGGCCGGGCGATATCCTGGAAGTGGAATCCGAAGCGATTGGTGCCCTCAAGGTCGAGATCGTCAACTCCGTGCCTTGAAAGGCAAAGGATCAATTATGCGCTTTGCCACCTTCGAAACCCGTGAGGGCGTGGAGCGTCTTGGACTGCTCACATCCCAAGGACAGCTTGCCGATCTGCAAGGAGCCTTCGCGAGCCGGCTCTGCCTCCAAATTCCTCCAGAAAAAGCCTGTGACCTGGCGGCGGTCCTGGCTCCGCCGGAGATCGTGGCTTTTCTTGACGGGGGGGATGTTTGCCTGGAGGCTGCGCGGCAGGCATTGGCATTCGTGGAAGAAATGCTGGCAGACGGGAAAACTCCCGTAGGTCCCGCTCAAGAGAAAATTCTCTTCGAACCGGCAGAAGTCTCCCTCAAGGCCCCCATCCCCCGGCCGCGTAAGATCATCTGCGCTGGAAAAAATTTTCTGGACCACGTGCAGGAAATGTCATCTCGCGGAAATACGCCGCAAATTCCTGTAGCCTTCCCCAAGGTTCCCTCTGTGGTGATGTCCCCTGAAGGCCGGATTCCCTATCCAGTAGAGACCGCGATGCTGGATTACGAGGTTGAGATGGCCATCATTATTGGGAAACGGGGGTGGAAGATCCGCAAGGAGCAGGCATTTGATCACGTCTTTGGCTATACGGTTTTCAACGACATCTCAGCCCGAGACATGGTGCGGGCCGAAAACCAGCAAGGCATCTTCCTTCTCGGCAAGAATCTGCCGGGCTTCGCACCCATGGGCCCGTATCTTTGCTCCCGGGATGAAATCGAGGACCCGCAATCATTGCGCCTGCAGTGCCGGGTGAATGGCCAGATTCGCCAAGATTCAAATCTCGGCATGATGATGTTTAAGATCGACGAGATGATCGCTTACTGGTCCCAGGTCGGACTTGAGCCCGGTGATATACTGACCACCGGCACGCCCACTGGAGTCGCTGCAGGTCGAAGTGCAGACAAAGACCCTTGGTGGCTCAAAAAGGGCGACATCGTCGAAGCGGAAGTCGAAACAATTGGAATTCTGAGAACTTACATCGCCTAAGGGAGGAAGCCATGCGATTCCGAAAATCGACACCTTCGCGGAAGATCACCTTAATTTTTGGAGTCGTCATGCTGTGCCTGTCCGGAATCTTGATGGGCATCGGCAGCGGCGTCGCCAAGTTGGAAGCACGGGATTCAATCAGGCTCGCCTATGCATCTCCATCAGCTTCGTTTACACCGGTGTGGATTGCCAAAACCCAGGGAATTTTTGAGAAAAACGGCCTCGATGTCAATATCATCTTGATTCAAGGGGCCTCGGTCTACATGCCGGCTCTCTTTAAGGACGAGATCCAGGTTCTTTACGGTGGGGGCACTGCCGTTTCCCGGGAAGTGGCCCGAGGCGACCGGGGTGTCGTGATCATCGGTACGGAGACCGTCTACATTCCGCTGCGGATGATGGTCCACCCGAAAATCCAATCCGTAGCGGACCTCAAAGGGAAAAAAATCGCCGTAGGCCCGGCAGGCCTTGATGAATACGCAACGCTTCTCCTTCTCAATAGATACGGAATCAGCCCGTCGGACGTGACTCTCATTTACTATACCGGCGGGATCCCGGCCCGTGCTGCGGCCATGCAACAAGGTCTCTTCGACGCCATGGCGATTAATCCGCCTAATGAGCACCAGCTTGAGAAGCTCGGTTTCCGCCAGCTCGTCAACTTCATGGATCTGCGCATGCCCTATGCAGGGGTTCCCTACACAGTGATGCGGAGCTACCTGGACACCCACCGGGACACTCTCAATCGTGTCATGCTTTCCGTCGTCCAGTCCATCCGGATTTTCATGGAGAAGCCCGAAGTGGCCAAAGCGGTGATCGGCAAACTCACGCGGGAATCAGACCGTGAAATCCTGGGCCGCACCTACCAAGACTATCGGAAGCAGTATCAGGCGATTGAGGGGAAACCCTTCCCCTTTGTCGAAGGGCTCAACGCCATGATCAGCGGTTTCCACATGCGTTTTACCCCCCAACTGGTCAAGGTGAAGGACTCGGCTCCCTTCACGGATCGTTCTTTTGTGGACTACGCAGTCTCAGTCGTTTACAGTGGGAGGTAAGCAAGCAGCCATCTCATTTGCATTGTTTCACCCTTTCGAAGGAGAAAGATCATGAGGCGGATCCGTTCTTGTATCCTCGCAAGTCTGTTCGTGTGTCTCATGTTCGCCGCTACCGGGCTTGCGCCCAGGGATGCCCGGGCCCAAGCCCTGCAAAAGACCCGGGTCGGAATCCCCACCGTCAACGTTCTCACCCTCCCCCTATACATTGCCAAGGAGAAAGGCTTCTACACGGCCGAAGGGCTTGATCCGGAAATCATCTACGTGCAGGGCACGCTGGAGCCCCCGGCTCTTGTGAACGGGGAACTCGACTTTGCCGGCAGCGGGGACACGTGCGTCAGAGCTGGTGCCAACGGCGTTC
>DATEAK010000115.1:0-2959 GCA_035288405.1 bacterium
TAGTTCCCAAGGAGGTGATAGGTCGTGACAAAGACCGCTACGCCGAAGAAGTCGGCGCTCGGGAACACCGGGTGCACGAGACCGATTGCTCCTCCAAGAAGTCCGCCGAAAGCTGCGACCTCCATGAGGACATGCTGGTTCAGGATCCGGTGCCGGGCGGAGGCCCAGGCCATCTTCAGGAAATTTAGGCCGAGACCGAACACCATCAGGAAAGCCAGGATCGTCAGGATCCAGAGGGTCCCGGGGTGGGGGCGGCCAGACCACATCAGGAGCATCGCCAGGAAAGCCACCCAGGCTGCGGCCCCCGCGATGATCAGGCGGTCGCGCTCCCGCCGGAGCTCTGCTTCCTCCTCCTCGAAGGTGCGGACTTTCTTGGGGTCCCGCACCGTGAAGCCCAGGCTCTGAAGTGTTCCGGTGAGGGTGGTGGCGCTCACCCCTTGTAGGTCGTAGACGATCAAGGCCTCCTCGTGGGCTAGGCTCACGTGGACCTCCGACACGCCCTCAATTCTTCCCAGCCCCTTCTCGATGGTCGCCGCACAGAAGGAGCAGCCCATGCCGCCGATTTTGACCTGAAGTTTCGCTGTAGACACCGTTAATCCCCTTGAGCACGCCGCTGCCGCGGCCTTGCCGGTGATTCGATATGGTGGCAGACAGCGGCCTTTCCCGCTGGTTGCCGTCTCCACGCCGCCAGACTTTCTTGGAGCCGGTCACGCAGTGCGATAAGGTCGCGCAGCTTTCGGTCGAGGGCAACAACCTTTTCCTGGAGCAATTTGTAAACGTGTTGACATGGCGGTCGTCCTCCCCGCCGGATCGCAATGATCTCCTTGATCTCTGCCAACGTAAGGCCCAGTCCCTGGGCTTGCTTGACGAAATGAAGCACGTCCACAGCATCCGCCGAATAGGTCCGGTAACCGTTAGTGACCCGGGCCGGAAGTGGAAGGACTCCAATTGCTTCGTAAAAGCGGATCGTCTTAGTGCTTACTCCAGCCCTTTTCCCCAATTCGCTAATTCTGAGCTGTTTGCCCGACATATTTCCCCTCCTGAACTCAAGGCTACTCCTTCCAGTATGGTGGAAGGTCAAGGAAAAACTTTCTGGGATCCTCCACCCCTGGAAGCCTTTCAGTCGGGAGAGTCCATGCTGTAAGAATTCCAAATGAAATTAACTCCGAGCTCCGATTTACATCCAGCCACCGACGTGTCGGAATCCTATCCACCTTACACGTCAAGTTGCCAATTCCTCTGGAGCCCGAGAAACAACTCACAGGATCTCGCCCATCCGCTGATTTCTCAATAAAAAATAGGGAGCAAGGAAGCCCGACGCGATCCCTGCGGGTCTAATCCAAGCTAATTTCTGCTTGCCTTTGCGGCGGGAAAGATTGTATAAATACGCGTCGTTTTGAGCTTTAGGAGACTTCCAAGGACATTGATCTGATCATCATGTCCACCATCACTCCCGACAGCGCCTGTCCCTCCGCTTCCTGCTGGCTGCAAGCCAAGCTCGGATCTCCTCAAGCGGCAGCATTCGATGTGGTGGCGGCTTGTTCGGGTTTCATCTTCGGTTTCCTGTTGGAATCAGCTCAAGAATGGTAGCATCCCCCACACTTTGAAGGCAGCCCTTGAGAAACTTTCGCAAGGACAGGTTCTCGTGGGCAATGACAAAACGGACCCCTTTGGGAAACAAAGTAGTCTTTTGTTTTTCGAGGTGAGATTTTCCTGCCATCAGGGGACCGAGACCATCCTTGCTCATAAATCATGAGGCTCGCGTTTTATTTGATGTAGATTAGGATTTGCGTAAGGGATTAAGAAAAGAGGTACTTTAAAAAGAGGAATAGGATCGGTTCCGATTTCTATCTTTGATTTCGGCGCAAAGCTCATATATTTCAACCTATTTTCCAGATAACCTTTGGTTTCTCTACTGACTTATCGTCATATCAGATTGTTTCTAAAGGTTCCCAAGATTGCTTTGGTTTGGGCTCCCGATTCGAGATCAAGGGGTCTTTGGCATAGACCGCTCGGCCACGACGGATTGCCCGGACCTCAGCGGGGAAAGCAGTGGTTTCCGGCGAGGTAAGACCGCGATAGCTTGCTTCTGCGGACGCTGCCACCCAGTTTGGTCCTCTGACCCTGTCCTTTGCTGTCTGAGAATACCTGTGACGATAACCAAAATTCATCGGACTGTAAAGGGGGAAGAAAGGAGTCATCACTTCTTACTTGTGGATCTGAGTTAAGTTCTAGAGGCGAAAGAGATGTTCGGCATTCTTGCCCGCGATGGCCTGCAGTTCATCCCGGCTCAAGCGAAGTCCGGCAATCATCTCTACCAGTTCTCGAACCGTCTCACCGGAGTGTGATTCGAGCGGGTAATCCGAGCCGAACAGGATCCGGGCCGGCGTCACTTCTTCCGCCGTCCACTGGACGGCCGGGCGCCAGGCTCCGGTGCCGGCGGTATCGAAATAGAACTTGCCCCACAACTCGTCGAAGATCTCTTTCAGTCCGGCCTCACGCTGCTCGCTGGCGGTCTTGGCGAGGCCCTTCTGCTTGGAAGTGCCTTGCCAGCCAACGGGCTCGAAGAACATGGCAATACGGCCGCGCAGAAACACCGACGCGCCCCCAAGGTGGGGCAACACGAACTTCAGGCGAGGAAACTCCGGGAAGACACCGCACATGATGCGGACGGCCGCCAGTGTGGTATCGAAGGGACGAAAGCAAGAGCGCTCAAGACTGTAGTCCGTGCTGGCGTTTTTCGGCAGCAGGGCCGGATGCAAAATGATGGGTACGTCCAGCTCGCTGATCTTGCGCCATATAGGGCCGAGGGCCTTCGCGTCCAGAGCCACGTCCTGCGCGGATGTCGGAAGGGCCACTGCGAGCAGCCCCAATTCTCGGATCCCCCGCTCCAACTCTCGGGGCGCGCTGTCCGGATCCTGGATGTCCACGTGCGCAGTGCCATAGAGGCGCCCCTTCG
>DATEAK010000116.1:0-7030 GCA_035288405.1 bacterium
CACCTTTATCCTCTCCCCCTTCCAGGGGGAGAGGATGGAGAGAGGGGGAGAACTTGAGTGCGGAGATGGAACATTACAAGTGCAGTTACCAAGAGCGAACATCCGCGCTCAGTATACCTATCGCGGTCTCGTAAATGTAACGTAGTAGTCTGGGGGGGCTGGAGGAAAATATGGCAGCAGGTGAGAAGATCACCATTCGTTCCGATGGCAGCATACAGGTTCCTGACCACCCCATCATTCCGTTTATCGAAGGGGACGGGACCGGTCCCGATATTTGGGCTGCGTCGGTCCGCGTCTTCGATGCGGCTGTTCAGAAGGCATACGGCGGCAAGCGCAAGATCCACTGGATGGAAATTCTGGCGGGGGAAAAAGCCCATCAGAAAGTGGGGAACTGGCTTCCTGATGAAACCGTGGAGGCTTGTAAAGAATACGTGGTCTCCATCAAGGGTCCCCTGACCACTCCCGTGGGGGGAGGCATTCGCAGCTTGAACGTAACCCTCCGCCAGATCCTCGACCTATACGCTTGCGTGCGCCCGGTGCGCTACTTTTCCGGAGTTCCCAGCCCCGTCAAGGAACCGCAGAAAGTCGATATAGTCGTGTATCGGGAAAACACCGAGGACGTCTACGCCGGTATCGAGTGGAAGGAAGGGACTCCGGAGGCGAAAAAGCTCATCGAGTTTCTCTCTAAAGAACTGGGGAAGAAGATCCGACCGGATTCGGGAATCGGAATCAAGCCCATCAGTATTACGGGAACAAAGCGTCTCGTGCGCAAAGCGATTCGCTATACTCTGGATCATAAGAAGGACAGTGTCACCCTGGTTCATAAAGGAAACATCATGAAGTTTACCGAGGGGGCCTTCCGGGACTGGGGATACGAGCTGGCGCGCGAAGAGTTCGCCGATGTCACTGTCACTGAAGCGGACCTGTGGGACAAGTTCGGCGGGAAAAGGCCGGCGGGCAAGATCGTGATCAAGGATCGCATTGCCGACTCCATGTTCCAGCAGATCCTGCTGCGTCCCGATGAGTACAGTGTTCTGGCGCTTCCCAATTTGAACGGTGACTACATTTCCGATGCCTTGGCCGCTCAAGTCGGCGGCCTGGGTATGGCTCCCGGAGCCAACATCGGGGACGGCTATGCCATCTTCGAGGCCACCCACGGTACGGCTCCCAAGTATGCGGGGCAAGACAAGGTCAATCCCGGCTCCGTGATCCTTTCCGGGGCCATGATGCTCGAATACTTGGGCTGGCAGGAGGCTGCCGACCTGATTCCCCGGGGGATCCAGAAAGCCATCGCCAACAAGACCGTAACGTACGATCTGGAGCGGCAGATGCCGGGGGCCAAACTCCTGAAGTGCTCCGAGTTTGGCAGCGCCATCATCGAGAATATGAACTGATCCACAGCAGGAAGGGGAGGTCGAGGTCATGCGGCCAAGGATCACCATCGTAGGGGCGGGGAATGTGGGGGCCACTGCGGCGCACTGGGCGGCGGGCAAAGAATTGGGGGATGTGGTCCTCATCGACGTCATCGAGGGGATGCCCCAAGGCAAAGGGCTCGATCTTTTGGAGGCCGGGCCCGTTGAGGGTTTTGACGGCAGAGTTCTGGGTACGAACGACTACAAAGACACGGCCAATTCGGACCTGGTGATTATTACGGCAGGCATTGCCCGCAAGCCGGGCATGAGTCGTGATGATCTCCTGAAGACGAACGCGGGGATCGTACGTTCCGTAACCGAGCAGATTGCCAAGTATTCCCCCAACAGCATTTTGATCGTCATCTCCAACCCACTGGACCAGATGGTTTACCTGGCCAAGAAGGTCAGCGGCTTTCCGAAAAACCGGGTCGTAGGAATGGCCGGCGTGCTCGATTCGGCGCGGTTCCGCACGTTCATCGCGTTGGAGCTCGGGGTTTCCGTGGAAGACGTGAGCGCTTTCGTTCTGGGCGGTCATGGGGATTCCATGGTGCCCCTGCCGCGTTTCTCCACGGTGGCCGGGATCCCTCTTCCCGAACTGATGTCCCAGGATGTCATCGACCGGTTGGTGGAAAGGACGCGAAACGGCGGAGCCGAGATCGTCAATTATCTGAAAACAGGAAGTGCTTTTTATGCACCCTCGGCAGCCGCCGTCCAGATGGCGGAGGCCATCCTGAGGGATAAGAAGAGAGTATTGCCCTGCGCCGCCTACTTGGAAGGGGAGTACGGGATCCGTGACCTTTATGTGGGAGTTCCGGTAAAACTTGGATCCTCCGGCGTGGAGAAGGTCATCGAGATCCGCCTGACGGAGTCGGAAGCGGCTGCGCTGCGCAAATCAGCGGAGGCCGTCCGCTCTACTCTTCATCTTTTGGATTAATCATTTCTCGCATCGCTGCGTAACTTTTTCGGGAGAGATTGCGGCCTCCCGGCAGCTGAGGTGCGAGTCAAAGAACGGAACGGGTACGGGACACATCGGCAGGCTTTTCGGTTACGGAAAGGATCGGTTCGCGAAGGGAGCCCTTTTATGAAGATCCACGAATATCAGGCAAAGGAGATCATGACTCAGTTCGGCGTCCCCCTACCCCGGGGGCGAGTCGCCCGGACTCCCGAGGAAGCTCAGGCGATTGCTCGGGAGCTGGGGGGCACCGTGGTTGTCAAGGCCCAGATCCACGCGGGTGGACGGGGAAAGGGAGGCGGAGTGAAGCTGGCCCGCACCACCGACGAGGCTCTGGCTGCTGCCCGGGCGATCCTAGGAATGAACTTGGTTACCCCTCAGACAGGACCTCAAGGGCGCCGGGTCAAGTCCGTTCTTGTGGAAGAAGGGATGGCGATTGCCAAAGAATTATACCTGGGCATTGTCGTAGATCGAGGAATTGCCGGGCCTATGATCATCGCCAGCGAGGCGGGAGGAATGGAGATCGAGGAAGTCGCCGCGCACACCCCTGAGAGGATCATCCGCGAGCCGATAGATACTTCGGTAGGATTGCGCTCGTTTCAGGCTCGCAAAGTGGCTTTTGCTTTGAACCAGGCTCCGGAGGTGACGGGGAAGTTGGCCGACTTCGTGATGAAGCTCTACCGGGTCTTTGAGGCCAAGGATTGCTCTCTCGCCGAAATCAATCCCCTGGTGATCACCGAACAGGGAAACGTTCTGGCCCTGGATGCCAAGATCAATGTGGACGACAACGCTCTCTTCCGTCATCCGGAAATCGTGGAGCTGCGGGATCTCGACGAGGAGGATCCTCTGGAGGTGGAAGCCTCCAAGTTCCGGCTCAACTACATCAAACTGGACGGCGAGGTGGGGTGCATGGTCAACGGGGCCGGGTTGGCGATGGCTACCATGGATATTATCAAGCTGGCTGGCTCGTCTCCGGCCAACTTCCTTGACGTCGGGGGAGGAGCAAGCCAGGAGATGGTGGAAAACGCTTTCCGCATCCTGCTTTCGGACGCCCACGTCAAGGCGGTGCTGATCAACATTTTTGGAGGCATCCTGCGCTGCGACATTCTGGCCCGCGGGGTCGTGGAGGCGGTCAAGAAAATCAACGTGACCGTGCCCATCGTCGTACGCATGGAGGGAACCAATGGGGAAGAGGGCCGGAAGATCCTGCAGTCATCCGGCCTGAATTTTCTGGTGGCAAACGGCCTGCAAGATGCAGCGGAGAAGGTCGTGGCAGCCACCAGGGCGAGGTCGTAATCATGAGTATCCTGGTAGATGAAAACAGCAAAATTGTCGTTCAGGGTATCACAGGCCGGGAGGGGAGCTTTCATACCAAGCAATGCATCGCATACGGGACAAAAGTCGTGGCCGGAGTGACTCCGGGCAAGGGCGGAAGCGTCCACGAGGGGGTCTCCGTATTCAACACCGTGCAGGATGCCGTGCGGGCGACGGGAGCCAATGTCTCTCTCATCTTCGTCCCGCCGCCCTATGCGGCGGATGCCATTCTGGAGAGTGTGGACTCCGGACTCGATCTGGCCGTGTGCATTACCGAGGGGATTCCCACCTATGACATGATGGCCGTCCACCAGTACATGAAGAGCAAGAAGACTCGGCTCATCGGGCCCAATTGTCCGGGAATCATGTCGCCGGGCAAATGCAAGATCGGCATCATGCCCGCACATATCCACAAGCAGGGAACCGTAGGAGTCGTCTCTCGCAGCGGAACCTTGACCTACGAGGTGGTGGCCCAGCTGACGGCGTTGGGAATCGGGCAGTCCACCTGCATCGGAATCGGCGGAGACCCCATCAACGGCACCAATTTCGTGGACACCTTGCGGCTTTTTGAAGCCGATAAGGACACTCAGGCCATTTGCATGATCGGAGAGATCGGCGGCAGCGCCGAGGAGGAAGCGGCCGAGTTTATCAAAGCCCATGTGCGCAAGCCGGTGGTAGGATTTGTGGCCGGACGCACCGCTCCTCCCGGAAGACGCATGGGACACGCCGGGGCGATTATTGCCGGAGGGAAAGGGACTGCGGCGGAAAAGATGGCGGCCATGAAGGCGGCCGGAGTCTACGTGTGTGAGAGCCCTGCGGTTTTGGGAAAGACGGTACAAGAGGCGATGTCTCATCGGTAAGGGCCGCGGAGAAGGAACGAGGATTTTTTATGGAGAGAACATTGGCAATCATCAAGCCCGAAGCCGTCGCCGCAGGTCTGGCCGGGAAAATCCTGGCTCGCCTCGAGGCCGAAGGGTTCCGGATTCTGGGGCTCAAGCAAATTCAACTCACGAAGGCTCAGGCGATGAGCTTCTACCAGGTCCATGCGGGCCGCCCGTTTTATGAGAGCCTGACCTCCTACATGGCCTCAGGACCCGTGATTCCCGTTGCCCTGGAGCGGGACCGGGCCATCGAGCGCCTGCGGGCTCTCATGGGCGCCACGAATCCCCAGGAGGCCGCTCCCGGCACACTCCGCAAGGATTTTGGTCAGAGCATCGAGCAAAACGCAATTCACGGATCCGACTCGCCCGCCTCGGCTGCTGTAGAGATCCCCTTCTTTTTTTCCACGTGCGAGCTCTGCCAGCCGAAGTAACAAGCTCTCAGCGATCAGCTTTTCCTCAGCGGCTTTGCCGCTCTGGCTGATCGTTGACATCTCCTTTACTCGAGTGTCCAGGGATCGGCGGTGTTGCCGGGAGGTACCGGTTCAAGGATTTCCTGAATCTTTCGGTAGACCCTTCGACTGTAGAGATAGGCGTTGTGCCCCAAGGCTTGCATAGGAATATCCTGGAAGTGCGCTCCCTCCAGAGAAGCACTCTCGGCCGGAATGACGATTTCGTCGAAGTCGGAGTATAAGGATACGACGGGCACTGTGGAACTGTCCGACGGATCGGTTTCCAGAGAGAGCAGGAACGGGCTCCCCGGCCGTATCTGCAAAGCGCATGGGCCCATCGCGAAGGTCCACAACTTCGTACCATGATGAGGTGTCCCTAAGCAGACGATTTTTTCAACCCGCTGGGAGCCGCCGAGTCGGGACACATAGTACCGGGCTACAAGCCCCCCCATGCTGTACCCGATCAGGGTGACTTTGGTGCGGCCGCAGGATTCGTAGACCTCTTCGACCTTTTCCTTGAGCTGCTCGGCCAGGAGTGTGAGATCTCCCCAAGCAGGATTTAGCGAGATGGCTACCGCAGGACGAAGTCCCTGACGCTCCAACCACCACTTCAGAGGATAAAGAGTGAGCGGCCCCATCATGTAGCCTGGTATGAGAACCACCGGGGTGTACGAATCCTCACCTTCCAAGGACGGGAGAAGTGGCGAGGGGGGCATCCGAAAAATCCGGGCGACCAGGTACCGCACCCCATCGGCGGCGCTGAGGGTCAGCGCTGCCAAGTGGTAAAAGTATTCGGCCAGGAAGGGACCCCAGCGGGACACCCTTCGGGAAGCCTCCATTGCCCTTCTCGGTATCTGCAAGCTGTCGGAGTTGGCAATCTCGATCCAGCGCATGCTGTACAGCCAGAGGTGTTCAAGAAAGAAGAAAAAAAGGAATAGGAAGAAGAGGTCCGTGATTAGGTCCATCCGCGCATCACCCGGCCTTACGGTTGCGAGCTTGTTCTTGAGTCTCCAGTGCCAGATTGATCAGGCGGTCCAGGAGCTCAGGATAGGGGAGGCCGCTCGCTTCCCAGAGTTTAGGATAGATGCTGGTCGCGGTAAAACCGGGAATTGTGTTAATTTCGTTTAGATAGATCTTTCCGGTTCCTTTCTCCCAAAAAAAGTCGACCCGCGCCATCCCGGTGGCGGCAATTGCCTTGAAGGCTTCTACCGCCAGGCGCCGAACGGTGTCTGCGGTTTCGGTGGGGATTGGGGCTGGAATGACGATGTCCGTGAGCCCCTCTGTGTACTTGGCCGCGTAATCGTAAAATTCCCGATGGGGGACCAGTTCCGCCACCCCCGAGGCTTGCGGTTCCTCATTGCCGAGAACCCCGCATTCCAGCTCCCGGCAAACGATCCCTTTTTCCACTACCACTCTGGGGTCGTACTGGAAAGCAAGTTCCAGGGCTTGCTGCAAGCCTGCGCGCTCTTTTGCTTTCGAAATACCCACACTGGATCCCAGGTTTGCCGGCTTGACAAAAACCGGATACCCGAGAGTCCGCTCGATGCGATCCTGTTCGCGATTCCGGCTGGAGCACCAGTCGTGGCGTAACACCAAGGTGAAAGGAGGATTGGGCAAATTCCGGTGTTGGAAAAGCGCCTTCATGACGGCTTTGTCCATTCCCGTCGCGGAAGCCAGGACTCCGGCGCCCACATAGGGGATACCGGCCAGTTCGAAGAGACCCTGAATCGTGCCGTCTTCGCCATGGGGGCCGTGGAGCACGGGAAATGCCACATCGATGGGAACCCTCTGGGGAGAACCTTTTTTCTTGAGAACCAGAAGTCCTCCAAAAGAAGGATCAGCGGGCAAAATGACGGAAGGCTCGTTTCCCGAGTCGGGAAAGGGTCCTCCCCGGAATGAGGAGAGCCAGCGCCACTGGCCCTGGGGTTCGATGTAGATGGGGAAGACTTCGTACCGCTTGGAGTCCAGTGTGGCGATCACCGAGGAAGCGGATGCTTTGGAGACTTCATGTTCCCCTGATTG
>DATEAK010000117.1:0-4846 GCA_035288405.1 bacterium
CACGAGCTTGCGAAGTGTGCAACCGAAGTAACCAATTTGGCCATAAGGTCAGCCACGCCCACAATGTGACCAACCGTCGCTGGCTGGCCAACATCCGCAAGATGAAGGTAAGACTGCTGGGAAGAGTGCGCCGGATTTACGTCTGTACCCGCTGCCTGCGCGACGGTAAGGTCCAAAAGGTGGCCTAGGGCTTTCCTTCTCCCCCGGCCGGGATCCGCCTTTTCTTCATCTTTCCCGTGCAGACGAATTCACTGTCCGCACTCCAAAAAAGGGTGAAAAAAGACTTCCGCCAGCTCAAGTTTAGCTGCGCCGGGGCCGGACTCTTGTCTGAGGCAGGTCCCGGACCCTCTCCACCCTGAGGACCCCTTTCACTTCCTGAATCGCCCGAATGACTTGTTCCAGATGGGCCAAATCGTAAATCTCCACAACAAAATCAAGGAAACCTTTTTTCTCCTCCGTCGTGTAGATGTTGGCCTGGCTGATATTGGCGTTGCAGGAAGAGATCGCCGCAGAGATTTGCGCCAGCATTCCCGGCTTGTCCACGTTGGTGACGGCGATCTTCACGGGATGGGGAACGGTTTTCTCCACATCCCACTCGACGCTGATCTTCCGGGCAGGGTCATACTCCAAGCTCGCGATATCCGGACAATCTTCCGTGTGGATTGAAACCCCTCGCCCGCGAGTGATGAAGCCGACGATTTTGTCTCCGGGAACCGGATTACAGCATTTGGCATAGCGGATGAGAATGTCATCGGCCCCGCCCACCTTGACCCCGTCTTCGGCGGTCTTGTGGGCCACTTTTTCCACCGCACGCCGCAGGGTGGCGTCTTCCCGCCGCCGGCGCTCCTCAATCTTCTCAGGGGGCACCAGTACAGTGACCACCTGCTGCACGGAAACCTTGCCATAGCCCACAGAAGCCAGCAGATCCTCCGCGCTCTGAAATCCGAGACTGCCAGCCAAAGGCCCCATCTCTTCCCGCAGCTTCTGCGGTTTGGGCATGGAGATGTTGTAGCGCTTGAGTTCTTTTTCCAGAATCTCCCGTCCCAGGGAAATGCTGCGCTCTTTTTCCTGAGCATTGATGAACGCTTTGATCTTGGCCCGCGCCCTGGAGGACTTCACGAACTTCAGCCAGTCCCGGCTGGGGACGTGATGGGCCGTGGTGAGGATCTCTATGATGTCCCCGTTCTCCAGCTGGTAGCGCAGAGGAACCAGCTTGCCATTGACCTTGGCGCCCACGCAGCGATGGCCGATATCCGTGTGAATGGTATAGGCAAAATCCACGGGAGTTGAGCCGGTCGGCAAGCTCTTGACGTCGCCCTTGGGGGTAAAGACGTAGACCTCCTCGGGGAACAAGTCGACCTTCACATTGCGCATGAACTCCCGCGGGTCCTGGAGATCCTGTTGCCACTCGAGCAGGTGCCGCAACCAGGTGAAGCGCGCGTCGTATTCTCCCCTCTTCCCCCCCTCTTTGTACCTCCAGTGAGCGGCAATCCCCTCTTCCGCTGTTTGATGCATCTCCTCTGTGCGGATCTGAAACTCAACCCGCTCTCCGGCCGGACCCATGACCGAGGTGTGCAGCGATTGATACATGTTGGATTTGGGCATTGCGATGTAGTCTTTGACCTTTCCGGGAATCGGCTTCCAGAGGGAATGAATGATCCCCAGGATCGCGTAACAACTGCGCACGGAATCCGTGATGATCCGTAGAGCCTGCAGGTCATAGACCTCGTCAAAGCTGATGTTTTGCGTGATCATCTTGTGATAGATGCTGAAGAAATGCTTGGGCCGCCCTTCGATACCGCCGGGAATCCCCGCTTTTTCCAGTTCCCGGGACATGATCGAGCGGACCTCCTCGATATACTTCTCCCGTTCGCCAAGTCCCTTGGTAACCCGCATCGCAAGATCGGAGTAAATCTTGGGTTGGAGGTAGCGGAAGGCGGTTTCTTCCAGCTCTATTTTGACCCAGCCGATGCCCAGGCGATTTGCGATGGGAGCATAAATATCGAGAGTCTCCTGCGCAATCCGGCGCTGCTTTTCGACGCTTAAGTGCTCGAGGGTACGCATGTTGTGCAGCCGGTCCGCCAGCTTGATGATCACGACCCGGATGTCCTTGGCCATGGCCAGGATCATCTTGCGCACGTTTTCAGCCTGCTGTTGCTCGGAGCTGGCGAACTGCATCTTGCTGATCTTGGTGACGCCGTCTACCAACTCGATCATCTCCTCGCCGAACACTTCGCGGATCTCATCCAGCGTCGTGTACGTGTCCTCCACCGTGTCGTGGAGAAGCCCGGCCGCCACGGTGGTCGAGTCCATTTTGAGATGGGCCAGGAGATACGCCACTTCCAAGGGGTGAGAGAGATACGGACTGCCCGACAGGCGGACCTGGCCCCGGTGGACCTTTGCCGAGAACACGTAAGCCTGCCAAATAATGTCCACATCGGCCTTGGGATTGTAGGAGTGAACTTTTTCGGTGAGGTCTTCCAGACGAATCATGAAAGATCAACTGCCTTTTCCAAAGACCCCTTAGGTCTCCTTTGAATCATGATCCACCCGCCTTGGCGTGATGTCAATTTCGTCTTCTCCTTTTCGAGCCCGATTAAAGTTTCTCCAACCTTTTCCCAAATCTCTGCCGAGTTGAGGAACACGACCCACACCGAAAATCAGCAGGACGATGATCAAAACGACGATTAACTCCGACATACCAACTCCAAACATAAGATTATTCTACACTTATACACATTCTATTATAGAGGGGAGCAAGCAAGAGTGTCAAGGTTAGCCGAACCCCGCGAGGAGAGCATTCAGCAATCAGCTGTCAGCTTCGGAGAGCCGACTTCCTTGATTTTCCTCCCAGTCTCAGTCTGAGTGCTGACTGCTGACCGTTCTTCGGCTTAAGAGCCTGTGCCCATTGAAACCCAGATTTCTGTACGGTATACATACACGCATCTCATTCAGGAGGAGTGATGAAGGAGGAATTGCCCCGTACGGAGCGGAAGCGGCTGCGTCTCTAAGTAAAAAACAGAGAGCCCAATGAACTTAGGTCGGGAGAAAAGATGAAGTTAGGAATCTTCGACGAGCACCGGTTGGGACTGGTGATTGGGGAAGAAATGGTCGATGTCACGGAAGCACTCCCTCATTACGATCCGGGATACGCCGCCAATTTCTGGCTCCGGATGTGCCGCGACTTTGACGTCCTGCGGCCCAGGATTGAAAGGGCCTCCCGGGAGGGATTGCGCAAGCCCCTGGAGAGAGTCCGTCTGATGGCTCCTGTTCTCAATCCCTCCAAGATCATCGCGGCTGCCTCCAATTATCAGGAACATGTAACCGAAATGGCCGCCCGGCCCGGAGTTCATACCTGGCTGCTGGACTTTGACGTGTTCTTGAAGGCGCCCAGCTCGATCATAGGTCCCAGCGAGACCGTCGTGTTGCCCAATCTTCCCGGGCGGGAGATCCATCACGAGTCGGAACTGGCCCTGGTCCTCGGGAAGGGGGGCAGGAACATTCCCGAAAACGAAGCGCTCTCCCACGTTCTGGGCTACACGATTCTCATCGATGTGACGCTTCGTGGAGAAGGAGACCGTTCGCGCCGGAAGTCCTACGACGGGTTCACACCCATGGGACCTTGGCTGGTAAGCGCGGATGAAATTGGTGACCCCCAGGATCTAGACATCCGCTTGTGGGTCGACGGTACTCTCAGACAGTCCGTAAACACCCGGGACATGCTCGTAAAGATTCCCGGAATCATCAGCTATGTTTCCAGCGTCATGACCCTGAACCCGGGCGATGTGATTACCACGGGCGCGCCCCCGGGAGTTGGAGAAATCCGGCCGGGGCAGATCATGACCGTGGAAATCGAGAAAATCGGACGCATGGAAATTCCTGTTAGAGGAACCCAGGGGTAAAACGGAACCACAATGCCGGACCCAATCCGATCAGCCGCGCTCCCCAGCGCTTTGGAAAAATTCTTCCAGACCCAGATCCCGCAGCTTTTCCCGGCGCGGCGCTCCTTTCTCGTCCCACCCGCGGACCCGGTAGTACTCCTCCAGCGCCCGCTTCAATTCCTCGGGAGAAATGGCGTGGCCGGCGCTGGGACCCTGAGTCATGGGGCGGCTGAACTTCTCCGGCAGGCGGTCATCCCGGTCGCCGATCCCTTCCCGCACGGCATAGCACCGCGTCAAGGTATGGTTCCGGTCCCCGATTTCGAGCACCTCCTCCAGGCTTAAGTCCCATCCCGTGGCCGCGCCGGTCATCTCCACGATGCTCCCGTAGCTACGGTAAGGACCGGTCTCTCGGGTAGTAAACACGCACAGGATCAGCGAGTTCACTGCGGCTCTCCAGTCCTCAAATCGCTTCACAACCGGCGACTTGCCCGGCAAGGTAAAGCGATCGAAAGGCTGCGTGATCCCCAGTTCAGGACAGGAGTTCTCTCGCACGACCATGGTGTCATGGAAGCCGTCCATATGGGTCGCACCCCGGGGAGCGGCCGCATAGGAAATCCCCAGCCCCACTTTCCCTCGGGGCTCGTGCATGGGGACTTCGAGTCCCTTGACTTCCAGTGTGCACTGCTCGGCGCCGCGGCCGATGGTCGCCGCCGCTCTCCGAACTCCTTCCGCAAGCAAATCTCCGATCCCCTCCCGGGCGAGAATGCCCCTGAGCAATCCGAGGATGGAGGCAGGATCCCCCCAGCTCAGCTCAAAGCCGACATCCGAGCGGGTGAGAATCCCCTTCTCATAGCATTCCAGAGCGAAGGCGACGGAAGCTCCCGCGCTGATCGTGTCCAGGCCGTGACTGTTGCAGAGCTGGTTCGCCGCCGCAACCACCTCCACCGCGTCGTTCTCGCACAGGG
>DATEAK010000118.1:0-2012 GCA_035288405.1 bacterium
ACAGCCGCCACAACGACTGCCGGAGTGTAGTAGTGGGCGAATCGATCGACGAATTTCTGCGCCGAGGGCTTCCGTAACTGGGCTTCCTCCACCATGCGGACCACACGCGCTAGAACGGTGTCCATGGCAGGGACGGTGACCTCAACCTCCAGCGCTCCTTCCTGGTTGATGGTCCCTGCGTAAACGGGGTCCCCCGGGTGTTTCTCAACCGGCATAGATTCCCCGGTGATGGGAGACTGATTCACTGTGGAGGTTCCCTCCCGGACAATTCCATCCAAGGCGATTCGTTCTGCAGGCTTCACGATGATCGTGTCGCGCGGCAACACTTCCTCCACAGGGAGGAGTGTTTCCTTTCCGTCCCTGCGCACCAGGGCTTTATGTGGGGCAAGCTCCACGAGGGATTGAATGGCGCTGCGGGCCTTGCCGAGGCTCAGAGATTCCAGGAGCTCCGCCAAGAGGAAGAGGAAGACGATGGAGGTTGCTTCCATCCATTCCCCAATGGCTGCTGCTCCAACGACTGCCAGAGACATCAGGAAATTGATATCCAGGCGCCGCTGTCGCACGGCGGAAAGGCCTTTGCCGGCAATCGGCCGCAATCCAAGCCCGAGGGCCAGCATGTAGAACCCGATTCCGACCAGAGGGTGAAGGGAGGACCGGGAAAGGAAGAAGGCAAGCAGACCCAGGAGTCCGCAGGCAACCGTCAGGCGGATCTCATTCTTCAGGTCATCTGCAGGTCCGGAACAGGGGACTTGCCCTGAACAGCATCCATTGCTGCTCAACGGTCATTCCTCCACGTGGCGGAGGCCCTCGGTGAAGAGGGTCTCGATGTGCGCGTCGTCCAGCGAGTAGTAGGCCATCTTCCCTTCTTTTCGGAATTTCACGAGCTTCATGTTACGCAAAAGGCGGAGCTGATGGGAGACTGCCGAGGTGCTTACTCTCAGCAGATGAGCCAGGTCGCAAACGCAAAGTTCATCCTTGGAGAGCGCGAAGAGGAGCTTGATCCGGGTTGAGTCCCCGAGGATTTTGAAGGTTTCCGCCAGATCCCGGAACGTCCGCTCGGGTTTCATCAGAGAAAGAACCCGGGCGACTTTTTCCCGGTCTACGTACTGGACCTCACAGGTGCCGTCCGGAGCCACGCTAACTGCCATGAACCTCCCCTCCTATCCCATCGGCCGTGCGACCAATCTTCTACAGTTGCACAACTGTTCAAATGATAATTTATTTATTCGGGTTTGTCAACTGGTCATCAAGATGCCGCTTTCAATGCAGCAATTTTTTGAAACAAAAGGCTAATTGAGCTATACTTCATTTTGGTTCCATTATGGAATCAAACGCGGAGAATTTGCCATGTCCACACTTACAATTAAGAACATTCCCAAAGAACTCTACGAGCGCATAAGGCAAAGAGCCTCCGAGCACCGCCGCAGCATAAACAGCGAAGTGATCGTGTGCCTTGAGAGGTCCTTACTAAGCAGACGCTTAGAACCGGCTGAACTCCTGGCGCGAGTGGACGCCCTGAGGGAGAGAGTGAACTTACCCCCGCTCACAGAAGACTTCCTCCGTGCTGCTAAGTCCGGCGGGCGGCCATGATCGTGGTCGACACGAACGTTGTTGCCTACTTGCTGCTCGGTGGGGAGAAGACCCTCCTGGCCCGCTCGGCGTTCCAGAAGGAACCGGTATGGGCTGCTCCAGTCCTGTGGCGAAGCGAGTTTCGCAATGTACTCGCCGCCTATTTGCGGCAGGAGAAATTGGCCCTTTCAGACGCCCTCGATTTGGTTTATGAGGCCGAGCTTATTTTACAGGGATCGGAGTTCGAAGTAGAATCTGGGCAAGTATTGAGTCTTGTTTCGTCGTCCCTCTGTTCGGCCTATGACTGCGAATTCGTCGCTCTGGCTCAGCAACTCGACGTCCCTCTCGTAACGTCGGATCATCAGATATTGTCAGAATTCCCGGCCACGGCTGTATCTCTGGATGCTTTTGTTTCGAATTGAAATTTCGATCAGCACCAAGAG
>DATEAK010000119.1:0-22821 GCA_035288405.1 bacterium
GGAGATGGTGATGCCTGGGGACAATGTGTCCTTTCTGGTGGAGCTGATCACGCCCATCGCGATGGAGAAAGAGTTGCGCTTTGCGATCCGGGAAGGTGGACGGACGGTGGGCGCTGGCGTCGTCAGCGAAGTCGTGGAGTAGGCCTGCGCAAGGAGGAGAGAGCTGGCCATGAGGGAGATTGTGACGCTGGCGTGTACCGAATGTAAGCGCCGCAACTACTCAACAACGAAAAATAAAAAGAGCACCCCCGATCGACTGGAGTTCAAGAAGTACTGCCGCTTTTGCCGGAAGCATACCCCACACCGGGAAACCAAATAGGGATTTTCTGGCGAAGAGAGGATTGCCTCCAGCGGGAAAAGATGCGCACGGAGGGGTCTCTGAGAGTCGCAGGGCGAGAGAGCCTCGGGTTCGGGGATGCAAGATCCGGGAGCAGGCCAGTAGCTCTAACGGTTAGAGCACCGGACTCCAAATCCGGGTGTTGGGGGTTCGAATCCCTCCTGGCCTGCCAACGAATTGGGATGAATTGGCAGGGGAAGCGCACGACTGGTGAACATGAAGGAAAAGATTGATCAGCTTCTGCAGTTTCTCCGGGAGGTTCGCCTGGAACTCAAGAAAGTTTCCTGGCCCACCCGGGAGCAGACAGTGGCCTCTACGGTCATGGTGCTTATGGTGTCCATCGTCGTGGCAATCTTCCTGGGGGTTGTGGATCTAGGATTGGCCCGTTTTGTGGCCGCCTTAATTCGCTGAGGTAGGCAGGAATGGGAAAGCAGTGGTATGTGATCCACACGTATTCCGGGTTTGAGTCGAAAGTAAAGTCCAGCATCGAGGAACGCCTCGGATCCACCGGGCTGGGGGAGAAGGTCACTCAGATCTTGGTTCCTACGGAAGACGTGGTGGAGATCCGGGGCGGCAAGAAACGAATTTCGGCTCGGAAGTTCTTCCCGGGGTACGTTCTTGTCGAAATGGAAATGGACCATGATACCTGGTACCTGATCAAGAATACGCCCAAGGTCACTGGCTTCCTCGGAGGTGGCAATGTTCCCAGCCCGCTCTCCGAGCCGGAGGTGGAAGACCTGCTCAAGCAGGCGCGTGGTGAAAAAACAAAGCCCAAGCCCAAGGTTATGTTCGAAAAGAGTGAGAACGTACGGGTTATCGACGGGCCTTTTACCAACTTTACTGGAGTCATTGATGAGGTGAATCCCGAGCGCGGCAAACTCAAAGTCATGGTTAGTATTTTCGGCCGGGCCACTCCCGTAGAGCTGGAATTCTTACAGGTCGAAAAACTCTGAGGGTAGGACGATGGCAAAAGAAGTTACGGCATTAGTCAAATTGCAGGTGCAGGCGGGGCAGGCAAATCCTTCACCGCCCGTTGGCCCCGCTCTGGGTCAGCACGGTGTCAACATCATGGAGTTTTGCAAAACGTTCAACGCTCAGACCCAGAACCAGGTAGGGACTATTATTCCGGTCCTGATTACCGTGTATTCGGATCGCTCTTTTACCTTTGTGACGAAATCACCGCCGGCTTCCGTGTTGTTGAAAAAGGCGGCTGGTATCGTCAAGGGGTCCGGGGAGCCCAATCGGAACAAAGTCGGCAAGGTAACTGCGGCGCAGGTGCGGGAGATTGCGGAAGTGAAACGGAAGGACCTGAATGCTGCCGACCCAGAGGCGGCCGTAAAGATTATCATGGGAACTGCCCGAAGTATGGGAATTGAGGTTGTTGCCTAGGAGGGTAGGATGCGCGCGCACGGAAAGAGATTCGAGGCGTTCCGGAATTCAGTGGATCGCAACCGTCTCTACAGCCTGGAAGAAGCCATCGAGCTGCTCAAGAAGGGGCCTGCTACCAAGTTCGATGAGGCCGTTGATCTGGCAGTGAACCTTGGCGTCGATCCCCGCCATGCCGACCAGATGGTAAGAGGAAGCGTAGTTTATCCAAAGGGGATCGGTAAGACGGTCAAAGTGCTCGTGTTTGCCAAAGGGGAGAAGATAAAAGAAGCCCAGGAAGCGGGAGCCGACTACGCCGGAAGCGAAGAGTATGTGGAGAAAATCCAGGCGGGGTGGCTCGATTTTGATCGAGCCGTGGCGACTCCCGACATCATGGGGGCTGTGGGTAAGTTGGGAAAAGTCCTCGGTCCCAGGGGGCTCATGCCCAACCCGAAGGCGGGCACGGTCACGTTTGACGTGGCCCGTGCCGTGAAAGAGATTAAGGCCGGGAAAGTGGAATTTCGCGTCGAGAAGGCGGGTATTGTGCACGCTCCCCTGGGGAAAGTGAGTTTCAGCCATCAAGATCTGGCTGACAATGCCAAGGCTTTCTTCGATGTCTTGCTCAGGCTCAAGCCGGCTTCGAGCAAAGGTCAATATCTGAAGAAAATCACTTTGTCCTCAACCATGGGACCCGGAATTCGGATCGATCAATCCCAGCTTACCGCCACTCTGAAGGGGTAGGTTTCAATTCGTTTCATGGGTAAGGAGTGTGGGTCGTGCTCAATCCAGCCAAGATAAAAAAAGTCGAGGAACTGAGCGAGAAGTTTGCTCGGGCTGAGGCTGCCTACCTGGCGAGTTTTCGCGGAATGAACGTGCAGAAGATCACCGAATTACGCCAGGCCTTGCGACAAGTCGACTCTGAGATGGCCGTAGTAAAGAATACTCTGGCCCGCCGGGCCGTGCAGGACACTCCCTTCCAGGGGGTTTCCGCCCGTTTCAGCGGTCCTACTTCGGTCATATTTAGTTATAAGAATCCGGTGGCCACGGCCAAAGTAATTTCAGAGTTCCAGCGCCGTGAACCCCTTCTGGTTGTCACTGCCGGGGCGATGGAGGGCAGGGTGCTGGAGGCTGCTCAGGTGAAAGCCGTGGCAGATCTGCCCCCCCGGGAGGTTCTCTTAGCCCGGGCTTTGGCCAGTTTTCAAGCGCCGGCCAGCGGCTTGGTGAGAGCCCTGAGCGGTGTCTTGCGTAAGGTTCTGTATACGTTGGACGCCATTAAGGCAAAGAAGAGCACCCAGAGTTGAGTCAAGGGAGGAAGAAAGGGTATGTCCACGATCACTCAAGATGATGTCATGCACTACGTCGAGAACATGACGGTCCTCGAACTCTCGGAATTCGTCAAAAAGCTCGAAGATCGATTTGGCGTAACGGCAGCTGCTCCTGTTGCTGTCGCGGCGGCAGCCCCGTCCTCGGCCGCGCCGAAGGAGGAGGAAAAGACCGAGTTTGCAGTAGTCCTAGCCGCGGCTGGAGAAAAGAAGATCCAGGTGATCAAAGAAGTTCGAGCCCTGACGAGTCTGGGACTCAAGGAGGCCAAGGATCTCGTGGACGGTGCCCCCAAGACCGTCAAGGAAGGGGTTAGCAAAGAAGAGGCTGCAAAGATCAAGCAGCAGTTAGAGGCAGTGGGAGCCACGGTGGAGGTAAAGTAATCCGGGCCGTTGTGGTCCGGCGTTCCGCCTAATGCCACGCTGATTAAGGAAGTATGAGAATGTTTGAGGCCAAGCCAACCTCCCAGGGCAGCAAATACAGAGAGCGGATCGACTTTGCTCGAATCGCCAAGATCATCGAGATTCCCAACCTGATTGATATTCAGCTGCGGTCCTATGAGTGGTTTCTCCAGTACGATTGCAATCCCCTGCAGCGGGAGGACAAGGGACTGGAAGGCGTATTCCGCAGTGTCTTTCCCATCAGCGACTTCAACGAGACTTCGTTTCTCGAGTACGTGGGGTACGAGATCGGCGCTTGGGAGTGCGACTGCGGCGAGTACCGTGGTTTGGGTGCTCCGGGCGTGATCTGCGAGAAATGCCACCAGGAGGTTCTCTACCGCAGCAAGTATGATGTGGATGAATGCCGCCAGCGGGGGATGACCTATGCGGATCCCCTGCGAGTGTTGGTCCGCATGGTACTGGGGGAGAAGGACAGCACCACGAGAGAGTTGCGCGTCAAGGATATTAAAGAACAGAAAGTATACCTAGGCGAAATCCCGCTGATGACCGAGAAGGGAACATTTATCATCAACGGGACCGAGCGGGTCATCGTCAGCCAGCTGCACCGCTCTCCGGGCGCCTTCTTCAGCCACGAAAAGGGGAAGACCCATGCCAGCGGCAGGGGAATGTACATGGCACGTATCATCCCCTATCGCGGTTCCTGGATCGATTTTGAGCTCGACGCCAAGGAAATCATCTACGTTCGAATCGACCGGCGCCGCAAAATACCCGCCACGATTCTTCTGCGCGCTTTCGGTCTCACCACGGAAGACCTCTTGGATGCCTTCTATGAGAAGGAAAAGGTGTCCTACCAGCCCACCAAGGGATCGTTTGTTAAAAAGGTGTCCGAGCTTCTGCTGCGCCAGCGTGTCCGAGATGATCTGGTGGATTCGGAAACTGGGGAGGTGCTGGTCAAGGCTGGACGCCGAATCTCCCGGGGGGCACTGAAGAGGCTCCAGCAGCTCAAAGTGGACTCCATCCCGATCCTGGAGGAAGATCTGGTCGGGCAGTTTGTCGCGCGGGATGTGGTCGATCTGAACACGGGAGAGGTTTTGCTGGAGATCAACGAGCAGCTCACCCCGGAGAAAGTGGAGTTCATCAAGGGAAAGAAGATCAAAGAATTCCACCTCCTCTTTATTGACAATTACCAATACGACAACGCGCTGCGGGATACCATGGCAGTCGACCGTGTGGAGACGCCCGAGGAAGGCTTGATCGACATTTACAAACGCCTGCGACCCGGGGATCCTCCGACTCTCGATACGGCGCGGAAGTTGTTCGAGAATCTGTTCTTCAATCCCAAGCGTTACGATCTGTCTCGGATTGGCCGTCTCAAGCTCAACACCAAGCTGGGACTCGACCTTCCCCTGGATCAGAGAAAGCTCACGGCACAAGACGTGGTGGCGGTGGTCAAATACCTGCTGGGCTTGCGGCACGGAATTGGGCTCGTGGATGACATTGACCACCTGGGAAACCGGCGAGTGCGCTCGGTGGGAGAGCTGCTGGAAAACCAGTTCCGGATCGGTTTGGTTCGCATGGAGCGGGCTATCCGGGAGCGCATGAGCATCCAGGATCTGGAAGGAGCCATGCCCCACGATCTCATCAACTCCAAACCGGTTTCGGCGGCCATCAAGGAATTTTTCGGTTCAAGCCAGCTCTCGCAATTCATGGACCAGACGAACCCTCTATCGGAAATCACCCACAAACGCCGCCTAAGCGCACTGGGTCCCGGAGGGTTAACCCGCGAGCGGGCGGGGTTTGAAGTCCGAGACGTGCACCCGACCCATTACGGCCGCATCTGTCCCATCGAGACCCCGGAAGGTCCCAACATCGGGCTCATCGCCTCCCTGAGTACCTATGCGCGTGTCAACGAGTTTGGCTTCATCGAGGTTCCCTACCGCAGGGTGCAAAAGGGCAAGGTGACCGACGAGGTGGATTTTCTCTCTGCGATCGAGGAGGACAAGTACATTATCGCTCAGGCCAACGCAGGGTTGGATGAGAAGGGCTATCTGTCCCAGGACCTGATCTCGGCCCGCAAAGGTGGAGAATTCGTGATGGTTCCGCCGGACAAGGTGGACTACATGGACGTTTCCCCCAAACAACTGGTGAGCGTGGCCGCCTCCTTGATTCCCTTCCTGGAGAACGACGATGCGAACCGAGCCCTCATGGGTTCCAACATGCAGAGGCAGGCCGTACCCTTGCTGCGCACAGAAGCGCCCCTGGTGGGAACCGGGATGGAGTACATCACGGCCTGCAACTCGGGGGCCGTTGTGCTGGCCAAGGCACTCGGGGAAGTGGTGAGCATCGATGCCACTCGCGTCGTGGTCAGAGCCACACCGGACCGAGGTGAATCCGGCGGGGAGTCTCGGGTCGACATTTACACGCTGACCAAATACCAACGCTCCAATCAAAACACCAGCATCAATCAGAAGCCCGTCGTCCGGGAAGGGGATCGAGTCGAAGCAGGGGATGTGATTGCCGACGGTCCGGCAACCGATAAGGGAGAGCTTGCCTTGGGCAGGAACATCCTGGTGGCCTTCATGCCCTGGGGTGGATACAACTACGAAGATGCCATCGTCATTAGCGAAAAGGTGGTGAAGGAGGACATCTTCACTTCGATCCATATCGAGGAGTTCGAAGTCGAGGCCAGGGACACCAAGCAAGGCAAAGAGGAGATCACTCGGGACATTCCCAACGTCGGCGAGGAAGCGCTGAAGAACTTGGATGAAAGCGGCATCATCCGCATTGGCGCCAAGGTCCGTTCGGGAGATATTCTGGTGGGCAAAGTGACCCCGAAAGGGGAGACCCAACTGAGTCCCGAAGAAAAGCTCCTCAAAGCCATTTTCGGCGACAAAGCGGGAGACGTGAAGGATACCTCCCTCACGGTGCCTCCTGGGATCGAAGGCACCGTAATTGACGTGAAGGTCTTCTCCCGCAAGGGGGTCGACAAGGACCTGCGCACCCAGTCCATCGAGGAGGAAGAGATTGCGCGCGTCAAGAAAGATTTCGAGGACGAAATCCGGATCGTGGAGGAGGAGCGCGACAAGCGGATCCGCAATTTCCTGGAGGGGCGCATGCTCCGGGAGGATTACCAGCGCAAGAAGAGCTCGGAGGTCTTGATCCCCAAGAAAAAGAAAATCATCCTGAGCATCGTGGAGAAGTTCGAGGGCAAGGAACTGAGTACCATCGCTTCCCTGATCGATTCGGAATCAGTTCGGGAAAGTATCCAGGAGGTTGAGGAGGGGGCCAAGGACCAGATTCATGCTCTGGAAACTCTCATGACGGAAAAGATCGCCAGGCTGCGCAAGGGAGACGAGCTTCCCCCCGGGGTCATCAAGATGGTCAAGGCTTACATTGCCATGAAGCGCAAGCTCTCCGTAGGAGATAAGATGGCGGGCCGTCACGGGAATAAGGGTGTGGTCTCCATCATCGTTCCCGAGGAAGACATGCCTTTCATGGAAGATGGAACACCCATTGAGCTCATCCTGAATCCTCTCGGTGTCCCCTCCCGTATGAACGTGGGGCAGATCCTGGAGACCAGCTTGGGGTGGGCTGCCCACAAACTCAGGGAGTATTACGCGACCCCGGTCTTTGATGGTGCCAAGGAATTTCAGATCCGTGACCTCCTGATCCGGGCCAACCTGCCGGAAAGCGGGGAAGCGGTGCTCTACGACGGCAAGACGGGGATCCCCTTCGATCAAAAGGTGGTGGTGGGCGAGATCTACATGATGAAACTACACCATCTGGTCGACGATAAAATTCACGCTCGTTCCACGGGCCCTTACTCGCTGGTTACCCAGCAGCCACTGGGCGGCAAGGCCCAGTTTGGGGGCCAGCGTCTGGGCGAGATGGAGGTCTGGGCTTTGGAGGCCTATGGGGCGGCTCGGACCCTGCAGGAAATGCTCACCGTAAAATCGGATGACGTGCAGGGCCGCACCCGCATGTACGAGGCGATTGTGAAAGGAGAAAATACCCTCGAACCGAGCCTGCCCGAGTCGTTCAACGTGCTAATTAAAGAGATGCAGAGCTTGGCGCTGGACGTTGAGCTCATTGAGAATGGTACTAAGGAAGAATGACCGGTGTTGTTCCAACTATTTTGCCTTGAGAGGGCGGCCAGTGTGCTGGGCCAAGGAACGAGCATAACGAGGCACGAGACCCGAGCCGACCGAGGCGTACTGAAAGAGTACGCCGCAGGGAGAGCGAGGGCGGGTACCCACCTTGTGGGTGTACGAAGTTAGGCGAAGTTAATTGGACCAGCGCTAGGGGGAGTGAGATTTGGATACCCTACTTGACGAGTTGTTTGAAAAGCCCAAGGATCCAATCACCTTCGATGCCATCAGGATTCGGATCGCATCTCCGGAAAAGATTCGCTCGTGGTCTTCGGGGGAAGTAAAAAAGCCCGAGACCATCAATTACCGGACTTTCAAACCCGAGCGGGACGGGCTGTTTTGCGCCAAAATCTTCGGGCCTGTTAAGGACTGGGAATGCTTGTGCGGCAAGTACAAGCGTATGAAGCATCGTGGGATTGTCTGCGAGAAGTGCGGGGTCGAGGTCATTCAGTCCAAGGTACGAAGGGAACGGCTGGGGCACATTGAGCTGGCCTGCCCGGTCTCCCACGTCTGGTTCTTCAAGGGATTGCCGAGCCGCATCGGGAATTTCCTGGACATGTCCCTGCGGGAGTTGGAGAGAGTCCTCTATTTTGAGAACTATCTGATTATCGATCCCGGGGACACACCGCTCAAGGCCAAGGATCTGCTCACGGAAGAGCGCTATCGGGAGTTGGTCAAAGAGTACGGAGATCGTTTTGTAGCCAGTATGGGAGCCGAGGCAATCCGGGAGCTCTTGAGGCGAACGAATATCGAAGAGCTGTTTGCAGAGCTCAAGGGCGAGATGGCCGAAGCCACCTCGGTGCAGAAGCGCAAGAAGATCATCAAGCGCCTGAAAGTCGTCGATGCATTTCGCCGCTCGGGAAACAAACCGGAGTGGATGATCCTCGAAGTGATTCCCGTAATTCCCCCGGAACTCCGTCCTCTTGTGCCTCTCGACGGCGGGCGGTTCGCCACTTCGGACCTGAACGACCTGTACCGAAGGGTGATCAACCGTAATAACCGTCTGGTGCGCCTGCAGGAACTCAAGGCTCCGGATATCATCATCCGGAACGAGAAGAGGATGCTTCAGGAGGCCGTCGATGCCTTGTTCGACAACGGGCGCCGGGGCCGTGTTCTGCGTGGTCCGAACAAGCGTCCTCTGAAATCCTTAAGCGACATGCTGAAGGGAAAGCAGGGGAGATTCCGCCAGAACCTGCTCGGAAAGCGGGTCGATTATTCGGGGCGTTCTGTTATCGTCGTGGGACCCGAGCTCAAGTTTCACCAGTGCGGTCTTCCCAAGAAGATGGCCCTGGAACTCTTCAAGCCGTTTATCTACCACAAGCTCGAAGAGAGAGGGTACGCCACCACGATCAAAGCGGCCAAGAAACTTGTGGAAAAGGAACGCCCTGAGGTTTGGGATGTGCTCGATGAGGTGATCCACCAACATCCGATTCTCCTAAACCGCGCTCCCACTCTCCACCGCTTGGGAATTCAAGCTTTCGAGCCGATCCTGATCGAGGGTAAGGCAATTCGGATTCACCCTCTGGTTTGCGCTGCCTATAACGCCGACTTTGACGGCGATCAGATGGCCGTCCACGTGCCCCTGTCTTACGAGGCCCAGTCCGAAGCGAAGGTCCTCATGCTTTCCTCCAACAATATTCTGTCTCCCGCCAATGGCAAGCCGTTGGCGGTTCCGAGCCAGGATATGATTTTGGGTTGCTATTACCTCACCAAGGTCCGGGGAGGAAGTCCTGGGGAAGACAAAGTGTTTGCCAACCTGGACGAGGTTCGCATGGCCTACGACCTGGGCGAGGTGGGACTGCAGGCCCGGATCCGCGTGCGGGTGGGCGGGGAGATGGTGATTACCACCGTCGGCAGGGTGCTTCTCTACGAGATTATGCCCAAGGTGCTGTCCTTTGCCTCGGTGAATAAGCAGATGGACAAGAAGTCCCTGACCAATCTGGTGGCGGAGTGCTTCCTGAAAGCGGGGCGACAGGAAACCGTGACTTTCCTGGACAATTTGAAGGAAATCGGTTTCAAGTACGCAACCCTGTCCGGGATGTCCATCTCCATGGACGACATGCGCATCCCCCTTCACAAGGAGGCTTTGGTGGAGGACGCCCGCAAAGACGTGGTCAAGGTTGAGGAGCAGTATCGGGACGGTCTCATTACTAACGGCGAGCGCTACAACAAGATCATCGACATCTGGGCTCAAGTGACCGAACAGGTCTCCAAAGAAATGTTCCGGGAACTGGAAGCCGAGGACGAGGCGCTGATGAAGGGCCGGGAAGGCGCGCAAGGGGACTTCAACCCGATTTTCATCATGGCGGACTCCGGAGCTCGTGGCAGTGCCCAGCAAATCCGCCAGCTCGCGGGTATGCGGGGGTTGATGGCCAAACCCTCGGGGGAAATCATCGAGACTCCCATCACGGCCAACTTCCGCGAAGGCCTCACCGTGCTCCAGTACTTCATCTCCACCCACGGGGCTCGCAAAGGACTTGCCGACACGGCTTTGAAAACCGCCAATTCCGGCTATCTGACTCGCCGGCTTGTGGATGTGGCCCAGGACATGATCATCACGCAACAGGATTGTCGCACCCTGAAAGGGATCGAGGCTTCGGCCTTGGTGGAAAGCGGAGAGATCATTCAGCCTCTCTCCGAGCGACTCCAGGGGCGGATCGCCCTCGAGGATATTGCGGATCCCTTCTCCGAAGAGGTGATTGTCCGGGCCAATCAGCAAATTGACGAGGGAGCTATTGAAAAGATCGAGAACGCGGGTATCGAGACGGTCAAGATCCGCTCGGTCCTCACCTGCGAGGCTCCCGAAGGAACTTGCGCGATGTGTTACGGGCGTAATCTGGCCACGGGGAGGATGGTGGAGATCGGCGAGGCCGTCGGGGTCATCGCCGCACAGTCCATCGGTGAGCCGGGGACTCAGCTCACGATGCGGACCTTCCACATCGGAGGAACCGCAAGCCGGGTCGTGGAGCAGACGACGCTGGAAGCTAAAAAAAGCGGGGTCGTCCGCTACTCGAACCTGCGCACGGTCGTCAGCAAAGACGGCAACATCGTGGTCATGAACCGTAACGGCGGTCTCGTCATTCAGGACGAGCAGGGCCGCGAACGAGAGCGCTACTCTGTCGTCTATGGAGCCCGGCTCAAGATCCGCGACGGACAGGCGGTCAAGGCGGGCGAGAAACTCGTCGAGTGGGATCCTTACACCATCTCCATCTTGACCGAAGTCTCGGGACGAGTCGCTTTCGGGGATATCATCGAAGGCGTCACCATGCAGGAAGAGCTCGATGAGGTTACCGGCTTGTCGCGCAAGGTGATTATGGAGCATCAGGACGAGAAGCGCCAGCCGCGCATCTCCATTAAGGATGACCAAAACCGCACGATCGGCCGCTATCTCTTGCCGGCGGGAGCACACATCGTCGGCATCGAGGGTGGGGTGGTCGGGGCGGGTGACGTCATCGCCAAGATTCCCCAGGAGACAACCAAGACAAAGGACATCACGGGAGGTTTGCCCCGGGTGGCGGAACTCTTCGAGGCCCGCAAGCCCAAGGAGCAAGCCATCATTTCCGAGATCGACGGCGTGGTCAAGTTCGGCGGCTTCCAAAAAGGCATGAGGAAGGTGATTGTGGTCAGTGACTCCGGGGAGGAGAAAGAGTATCTGATTCCCCGAGGGAAACACGTCAGCGTCCACGAAGGGGATCGCGTTCGTGCCGGTGAGCCTCTGATGGATGGGGCCGCAAACCCCCATGACATTCTCGATGTTTTGGGTGAACAGGAGCTCCAGAGCTACATGGTCAACGAAGTTCAGGAGGTCTATCGGCTTCAGGGCGTGAGCATCAACGATAAGCATATCGAGATCATCGTCCGGCAGATGCTGAGGCGCTTGGCCATCGAGGATCCCGGGGATACGGACTTCCTGGTGGGTGAACAAGTGGATCGGGCGAACTTCCGCCGCAAGAACGAGGAGGTCATGGACCGCGGCGGGATTCCCAGTCGCGCTAAGCCCATCCTGCTGGGGATCACGAAAGCTTCACTAAGCACGGATAGCTTCATCTCGGCGGCCTCATTCCAGGAAACGACCCGGGTTCTGACCCAGGCGAGCATCAGTGGAATGGTCGATCACCTCCGTGGGCTCAAGGAGAACGTGATCATGGGGAGGCTTATCCCAGCCGGCACGGGAGCGCGTCCCTACCAGAACCTGGTTTTGGATTTTGCAGGAGTGGAGAAAGAAAAGATCGAAGGAGCAGAGGTCCCGATCAGCGAAGAAGGACGCTAAGGAAACAAATCTTCTTGACATAGAAACGCGATTCTGCGATCATAGGAAGGTTTTCCTGCCTTCCAACGAAGTGCTGTCGATAAAGTCAGCACCGGTCGCAGGATGGGGAGTTGAGCCGCTTGCGGAGATGCGGATCCGGATCGGAGGATTCTTAAGTGCCGACCATCAGTCAGTTGGTCCGAATGGGTCGAAGCCAGAACAAGTACAAGACGAACAGCCCGGCCTTGCGTAGCTGTCCTCAGAAGCGTGGGGTCTGCATTCGCGTGTACACCTCAACGCCAAAGAAACCCAATTCGGCTCTCCGTAAGGTGGCTCGCGTTCGCTTGACCAATGGCATCGAGGTCACGACGTATATACCGGGGATCGGGCATAACCTGCAGGAACACGCCATTGTTCTGATCCGAGGAGGCCGAGTCAAAGACCTGCCAGGCGTGCGCTACCACATCATCCGGGGCACGCTCGATACCATGGGCGTGCAGAACCGGAAGCAAAGCCGCTCGAAATACGGAGCCAAGAGACCCAAATAGCCGGGGAGCAACAGGAACATGCCGAGACGGGGGATTATCTCCAAACGAGAAGTGCTAGCAGACCCCAAGTACCATGACCGCCTCGTCACCAAGTTTGTCAACTGTCTGATGAAAGATGGGGAGAAGGGAGTCGCGGAGGGGATCCTGTATCGCGCCATGGAAATTATCCGGGACAAAACCAAGGAAGATCCCCTGCGGGTCTTTAAGAAGGCGGTGGACAACGTAAAACCGGTCTTGGAGGTGCGCTCCCGGCGCGTGGGAGGAGCCACTTACCAGATCCCTGTGGAAGTGCGGCCGGATCGCCGGACTTCCTTGAGCATTCGCTGGATCAGCCAGTGTGCCAAGTCGCGCAGTGAGAAGTCCATGGAGAAGAAGCTGGCCGCAGAGCTTCTGGATGCGGCCAACAACAGCGGGGCTGCCATCAAGAAGAGAGAAGATACCCATAAGATGGCCGAAGCCAACAAGGCATTTGCCCACTATCGTTGGTAATGGTGAGGTTGGAGGGTTTTAGGTCCAGTGTCTAATCGGGTCCCGCTTGAAGATGTCCGTAACATAGGGATTATTGCCCATATCGATGCGGGCAAGACCACGACGACCGAGCGCGTGCTCTACTACACGGGGAAATCCCATAAGATGGGGGAAGTGCACGAGGGTTCTGCGACCATGGACTGGATGGCTCAGGAACAGGAGCGCGGAATCACCATTACCTCTGCGGCCACGACCTGTTTCTGGAAAGATCACCGGATCAATATCATCGATACGCCGGGCCATGTGGATTTTACAGTGGAAGTGGAGCGCTCTCTGCGGGTTCTCGATGGGGCCGTGGGGATCTTCTGCGCTGTCGGCGGGGTCGAGCCTCAATCGGAAACTGTCTGGCGCCAAGCGGATAAATACGGGGTTCCTCGCATCGCCTTTATCAACAAGATGGATCGCCCGGGAGCCGATTTCTTCCGGTGCGTGGAACTTATTCGAGAGCGACTCGGGACGGTCCCGTTGCCGATCCAGATTCCCATGGGAAGCGAGGATAATTTTCAGGGGATGGTGGACTTGATCGGGCAAAAGGCGATCTTCTACGACAAAGACACCCTGGGTGCCCAATTCCGAGTCGAAGAGATCCCGGACGGGATTCGCACGGAGGCGGCAGAGGCCCGGGAGAAGATGCTGGAGACGCTTGCCGATGTCGACGAAGTGCTCATGGATAAATACCTGAACGAGGGAAATTTTTCCGTCGCCGAGGTCGAAGCCGCCATTCGCAAGGGAACTTTGGGTCAGAAGATTGTCCCTGTCCTTTGCGGCGCTGCCTTCAAGAACAAGGGAGTGCAACTTCTTCTGGATGCGATCGTTAAGTTTCTCCCCTCGCCTCTGGATGTGCCGGCGGTTCAGGGCCCTCCCAAAGTGGGCTCCGAGCAGGTCGAGATGCGGTCTGCCAGCGATGAAGCTCCTCTGGCGGCTCTGGCCTTCAAGATCATGACGGACCCCTATGTAGGGCAGTTGGCCTTTTTGCGGATCTATTCGGGGGTCTTGCGAGCGGGGTCCTACATTTATAATTCCAGCAAAGATATTCGGGAAAGAGTTTCCCGGCTGCTGCTCATGCATGCCAACAAACGCGAGGAGATTGAAGAAGCTCGCGCCGGGGACATCGTGGCCGCCTTGGGTCTCAAGAAGACCGGCACGGGAGATACCATCTGTCTGGAGGATCATCCCATCGTCCTGGAATCCATGCAGTTTCCCGAGCCCGTGATTTCCGTGGCCATCGAGCCCAAGACCAAGGCCGATCAGGAAAGAATGGGGGCTTCTCTGGCCAAGCTTGCTCAGGAAGATCCCACCTTCCTCGTCAGCAGTGACAGCGACACGGGGCAGACCCTCATCTCCGGCATGGGGGAACTCCATCTGGAGGTTCTCGTCGATCGTCTCATGCGGGAATTTCGGGTGGAGGCCAATGTATCCCGGCCCCAGGTGGCTTACAAGGAGACCATTCGGGGTTCGGCAGAGGCTCGGGGGCGGTACGTGCGTCAGACCGGAGGACGTGGTCAGTACGGGGATGTACATCTGCGGGTGGAGCCCTTGGAGCGCGGCGCCGGTTTTGAGTTTGTGGTCGCCATAGTGGGAGACGCAATCCCGAGGGAATTTTTCTCCGCTGTGGAGCATGGCGTTCGGGAAGCCATGGAAGGCGGAGTTCTGGCCAATTGCCCTATGGTGGACGTCAGGGCGACTCTGTTCGATGGATCCTATCATGATGTGGACTCTTCGGAACTTGCCTTCAAAATCGCCGGATCCCTGGCCTTCAAGGAGGCGGTGAAAAAAGCAGGGATCATCTTGCTGGAGCCCATCATGCGCGTGGAAGTGGTGGTTCCCAGTGAGTACATGGGAGATGTCCTTGGCGATATAAGTTCACGCCGCGGCAAGATCGAAGAGCTTCGATCCCGAGCGGGGGCGGAAGTCATTACGGTCAAAGCGCCTCTGGGGGAGATGTTCGGATATGCCACCGGTCTGCGGTCGTCTACCCAAGGGCGCGGTACGTTTACCATGGAGTTTTTCAAGTACGAAGAGGTGCCGGCTTCTCTTGCTGAAGAAGTGATCTCTCGGGGGCAGGGTTTTTTCCTTGAAAAGAAGACAGCTGTTTAGCGGATGTCGGTCTGAGGGGATAGTCCTGGCCGTTTTCGTGGAGGGAAAGGGGAATGGGGAAGGAGAAGTTTGAGAGGACCAAGCCGCACGTGAACGTGGGGACGATCGGGCACGTGGATCATGGGAAGACGACATTGACGAGTGCGATCACGCGGGTATTGTCGAACAAGAAGTTTGCGACGTACATTCCGTTTGATCAGATTGACAAGGCGCCGGAGGAGAAGGAGCGGGGGATCACGATTGCGACGGCGCACGTGGAGGATCAGACGGACAAGCGGCACTATGCGCACGTGGACTGTCCGGGGCATGCGGATTATGTGAAGAACATGATCACGGGTGCGGCGCAGATGGACGGGGCGATTTTGGTGGTCAGTGCGGCCGATGGGCCGATGCCGCAGACGCGGGAGCATATTTTATTAGCGAGGCAGGTGGGGGTGCCCTGCATTGTGGTGTTTTTGAATAAAGTGGATATGGTGGACGATCCGGAGTTATTGGAGTTGGTGGAGTTGGAGGTGCGGGAGTTGCTCTCGCAGTATGAGTTTCCGGGGGAGGAAGTTCCGGTAGTCAAGGGGAGTGCCTTGAAGGCGCTCAACTGTGGGTGTGGGAAGCCGGATTGTGGGAATTGCAAGGTGGTGTACGAGTTGATGGACGCGGTGGACGGGTATGTGCCGGTGCCGGAGCGGGCCATCGACAAGCCGTTTTTGATGCCGGTGGAGGATGTCTTTTCGATCAGCGGGCGCGGGACGGTGGTGACGGGGCGAGTGGAGCGGGGGCAGATCAAGGTGGGGGAAGAGGTGGAGATTGTTGGGTTTCGGCCGACGGTGAAGACGGTGGCCACTGGGGTGGAGATGTTTCGCAAGGTGTTGGACAGTGGGCAGGCCGGGGACAACATTGGGGTGTTGTTGAGAGGGACGAAGAAGGACGAGGTGGAGCGGGGGCAGGTGTTGGCCAAGCCGGGCAGTATCCCGCCGCACCGGAAGTTTAAGGCGGAGACCTATGTGTTGACGAAGGAAGAAGGGGGGCGGCACACGCCGTTTTTCAATGGGTATCGGCCGCAGTTTTATTTTCGGACGACGGATGTGACGGGGGTGGTGACGCTGCCCGAGGGGGTGGAGATGGTGATGCCTGGGGACAATGTGTCCTTTCTGGTGGAGCTGATCACGCCCATCGCGATGGAGAAAGAGTTGCGCTTTGCGATCCGGGAAGGTGGACGGACGGTGGGCGCTGGCGTCGTCAGCGAAGTCGTGGAGTGATAGAGGCGGACCTTGCTGGCAGCGGAAAAGGCGAAGATGGCAGAGCAGAAAATCCGAATTAAACTCAAAGCGTACGACCACCGGATTCTGGATCAGTCGGTGGGTGAAATCGTGGACACGGCAAAAAGGACGGGTGCGAAAGTGGTGGGACCGATTCCTCTCCCCACTATCAAGAACCGCTACACGGTTTTGCGCTCTCCTCATGTGGACAAGAAATCCCGGGAACAGTTCGAGATCCGGACTCATAAGCGGCTTCTGGATATTCTGGAGCCCACGCCCCAGACCATTGACGCTCTCATGAAGCTCGATCTTTCAGCCGGGGTTGACATCGAAATTAAACTGTAAGAATCGCTTACTGGCGGGAAGAGTGGTCCATGACTCTGGACGTTCTGGATTGTCATAAGAAAGTCGTCGACACGGTGGATCTGAAGGATGAGATCTTCAACGTGAAGCTCAAGGAACACCTGCTTCACGATGTGGTTGTGATGCAGCTGAACAACCGGCGCCGGGGTACGGCTTCCACCAAGAATCGCACGGCCGTCCGCGGTAGCAACAACAAACCCTGGAAGCAGAAGGGAACCGGAAGAGCCCGGGCCGGCACTCTGAAATCTCCTCTCTGGGTGGGAGGAGGGACCATCTTTGGCCCCCTGCCCCGGGACTACAAGTATCAAGTCCCCAAAAAGGTGCGCAGCGAGGCATTGCGGATGGCTCTGAGCTTGAAGCTCCAGAGCAAGCAGTTCCACGTGGTGGACCAGATTGAGCTGGGAAATCCCAAGACGAAGCAGGCTCTGGCTCTTCTGAAAGACCTGGAGGCCGGGGAGAATGTTCTCTTTGTCGTGATGGAAGAGAACAGAAATCTGAAGCTGGCCGTGAGAAACCTCCCCGGAGTGGATGTGTTGCCGAGTCGTGGGCTTAACGTTTACGACCTTCTAGACCACGAGCGAGTCATTTGCACCCGGGATGCCCTGAACAAAATCGAACAGGTATTGACACCATGAAAACCATCTACCAGGTGCTGCGCTCCCCCTTGATCACCGAGAAGGGAACTTTGATCTCCGAGCCGGGAAACCCGAAGGTTATGTTCAAGGTGGACCAGCGAGCGAACAAGCAGGAAATCAAAGAAGCGGTGGAGTTCCTTTTCAACGTTCACGTGGAAAGGGTCAATACCCTGAACTTCGAAGGAAAAAAACGGCGGCTCGGAAAAAGATCCGGAAAGCAATCCGACTGGAAAAAGGCCATCGTGACTCTCAAGGAAGGGGAGTCCATCGAGTTCTTTGAGGGAGTTCGCTAGCCATGGCACTGAAAACCTTCCGACCGATTCCCTATTCCCGTAGATACTACAGCGTTGTCAGCTTTGCCGATCTCGATGGGAAGGAGCCCGAGAAGAGCCTCCTGCGTCCCTTGCGAAAGTCAGGGGGGCGCAATAACCTGGGCCGAATCACGAGTCGACACCGGGGAGGAGGCCACAAGCGTTCCTACCGGATCATTGATTTCCGTCGGGACAAAGTGGGCATACCGGCCCGGGTGGCTGCCATTGAGTATGATCCCAACCGTTCGGCGCACATCGCTCTTCTTCACTACGCGGACGGGGAAAAACGCTATATCCTGGCCCCCGTCGGACTGGCCGCCGGGGCTACTGTTTTGTCAGGTTCCGGAGCGGACATCAGGCCGGGCAATACCCTGGCGCTCAGGGAAATTCCACTGGGAACCATTATACACAATGTGGAGTTCAAGAAGGGCAAAGGCGGGCAACTCGTGCGCAGCGCCGGAACTTTTGCCCAGCTGATGGCCAAAGAAGGGGATTATGCCCAGGTGCGCCTGGCTTCCGGAGAGGTGCGGATGGTCCCCGTGGACTGCATGGCCAGCATCGGGCAGGTCAGCAACGTGGATCACGAGAATGTCTCCGTAGGAAAGGCGGGCCGGAACCGGTGGTTGGGGTTTCGCCCCTATGTGCGGGGCGTGGCCATGAACCCGGTCGATCACCCCCACGGGGGTGGCGAAGGCAAGACTTCAGGAGGGCGGCATCCCGTCAGTCCCTGGGGACAACCTACGAAGGGCTATAAGACCCGGAAGCACAAGAAAGATTCGAATCGTTACATCGTGAAGCGGAGAAAGTAAGGAGGAAAGGGTTTGGCACGTTCTATTCGGAAAGGCCCCTTTGTGGATGAGCATCTGCTCAAGAAGGCCGCTGAAATGAACAAGGCCTGGGAGAAGAAGATCATCCGAACTTGGTCCAGGAGGTCCACGATCGTGCCCGAACTTCTGGGGCACACGATAGCGGTCCACAACGGCAAGAAGTTTATTCCGGTCTTTATCACCGAAAACATGGTAGGCCACAAGCTCGGGGAGTTTTCTCCGACGCGGACCTTCAGAGCTCATAGCGGCCACGTCAAGAAGGTGACCTCAGTTAAGTAGGAAAGAAATAGAAAAGGAATACGATGGAAGTGCGAGCCGTTCTCAAATTCCTCAGATCTTCCCCTCGGAAGGTGCGATTGGTGGCAGACCTCATCCGGGGCAAAAAGGTTGGAGAAGCGCTTAGCATCCTGACCTACACCGAGAAGAGAGCCGCCAGGAATCTGGAAAAAATTCTGCGCTCGGCTGTGGCCAATGCCAGCGAAACCAAAAAGGTGCGAGACGTGGACGAGCTGGTGATCTCCCGCGTGCTCGTGGACCCTGGTCCGGTTTGGAAGCGCTATATGCCCAGGGCGCGGGGGCGGGCGACTCCGATCCGCAAGCGCACGAGCCACGTCACGCTGGTCCTGAGCGGGAAGGAACAGGGCTGAAGGGTGCGAAGGGTACTGGGGTCTCTAGTGACCTACTAGGAGGGAAGAAGGCTTGGGACAGAAGGTTCACCCCATCGGGTTCCGCCTCGGCATTAACAAAACGTGGTCTTCCATTTGGTTTGCGAAGAAGGATTATGCCACGCTACTCCATGAGGACATCCTCATTCGCAAGACGGTGAAGGGGGAACTGGCCCATGCCGGAATCTCCCGCATCGAGATCGAGCGGGCGGCCAAGCGAGCGAAGATTAATATCTTTACGGCCCGTCCGGGTATCATCATCGGGAAAAAAGGGGCCGAGGTAGACAAACTCAAGACGCAGCTCCAGGGGATTACCGACAAGCAGATCTTCATCAATATTAAGGAAGTTCGCAAAGCGGAAACGGATTCCCAGCTGATCGCTGAAAATGTGGCTTTGCAGCTGGAGCGCCGGATCGCTTTCCGGCGGGCCATGAAGAAGGCCGTCGCTGCGGCTCTTCGGTTTGGAGCCAAGGGGATCAAAATTGCCTGCTCCGGGCGCCTGGGCGGCTCCGAGATGTCTCGTATGGAGTGGTACCGTGAAGGAAGAGTTCCGCTGCATACGATTCGGGCTGACATCGATTACGGGTTTGCGGAAGCTAAAACGACTTACGGCATCATCGGAGTCAAGGTATGGGTTTTCAAGGGAGAGATTCTGGGCGATCAGAAGGAAGAGCGATAACAGCCCGAGGGAATGAATTATGCTGATGCCCGCAAAAGTAAAATATCGCAAGGTGCAGAGAGGGCGTTGCAAAGGGATTGCAACTTCCGGTGCCACGATCTGTTTCGGGGAGTTCGGGCTGAAGTCTTTGGAGCCGGGTTGGCTTACGGCCCGCCAGATTGAGGCGGCCCGGGTCGCGATGACTCGTCACGTGAAGAGAGGCGGGAAAATCTGGATCCGCATTTTCCCGGATAAGCCCGTGACCAAGAAGCCCGCCGAAACCCGAATGGGCAAAGGGAAGGGCCCGCCGGAGGAATGGGTGGCTGTAATCAAGCCGGGCAGGATCCTTTATGAGATGGACGGGATCAGCGAGTCCGAGGCCCGTGAGGCCTTCCGACTCGCGGCTCATAAGCTTCCCCTGGCCACAAAGTTCGTAAGTAAGTCAGTGGGTGAAGTATGAAAATAAGTGAACTTAGAGATTTGGGTGAAGAGGAACTCAGGCAGAAGGAAGCGGAATTGTCCAGAGAACGGTTTAACTTGCGGTTTCAGCAGGCCACCCGCCAGATCGAAAACCCGATGCGTTTGAGGATCGTCCGCCGGGATATCGCCCGGATCAAGACCTTGCTGAAGGAATCGACCCGGAAGAAGACGGAGAGGACCTAGGGATGAGAGAGAGCGCCAGAAGAAAAGTCCGGGTCGGTGTGGTGGTGAGCGATAAAATGGATAAGACCGTCGTAGTTTCCGTCCAGCGCCGATATCAGCACCGGGTTTACAAGCGGGTGGTGCGTGCTACCAAGAAGTACAAGGTCCACGATGAGGAGAATCGTTGCCAGGTAGGAGACAAAGTCCGGATTGTTGAGACCCGCCCTCTGAGCAAGGAGAAGCATTGGAGGGTCGCTGAAATCCTGGCAAAGGCCACTCTCTTGGGTTCGGTTTCGGGAGGGATGGATGCCGCGGGAGAAGAGGCCTTATGATTCAGTTGCGGACCATTGTGAATATCGCGGACAACTCCGGCGCCAAGCGTGCCCAGTGCATTCGGGTAATGGGGGGGTCTACCCGCAGGTATGCAACGATTGGGGATATTATCGTGGTCAGCGTCAAGGAAGCCGCACCCAATGCTCCGGTCAAGAAGGGTGAGGTGAAAAAGGCGGTGGTCGTGCGCACCCGCAAGGAAGTAGGCCGGCCGGACGGAACGTATATCCGGTTTGACGAGAATGCGGCGGTTCTGATCAACGAGCAAAAAGAGCCCGTCGGCACCCGGATTTTTGGTCCCGTCGGGCGGGAGCTGAGGCGCAAGCGTTTCATGAAGATTATTTCCCTGGCACCGGAGGTGCTCTAGACATGCCGACGCAGGCCAGAGGGGTCGTTAAAACCAAGATCAAGAAAAACGACTACGTGCAGGTGATCGCGGGAAAAGACCGGGGAAAGTCAGGCAAGGTTCTCCAGGTAGTCCCCCGGGAGAATAGGGCGCTGGTGGAGAAAATCAACATGATGAAGCGCCACACACGCCCTTCCAACGTTTCCCAGCAGGGCGGGATTTTGGAGAGGGAAGCGATGATTCACATCTCCAACCTCATGCTGTTATGCGCCCAATGTGGCAAGCCCGTGCGGGTTTCCTGGGCAACCATGCAGGACGGCAAGAAGGTTCGGGTGTGTAAGAAGTGCGGTGAAGTTTTCGACAAGTAGGGGTGCGGGGAATTTATGGAAGCTAGGCTGAAAGAAAAATATCGTCAGGAGGTCGTGCCTGCCCTGACCAAAAAGTTTGGGTATGAGAACGTCATGGAGATCCCCCGGCTCCAAAAGGTCGTGGTCAATATGGGCCTGGGAGAGGCCATCCAGAATCCCAAGATTCTCGAATCGGCGGTCAGCGAGCTGTCCGCCATCACGGGGCAGAAGCCGGTGATTACCCGAGCGAAGAAGTCCATCGCCAACTTTAAGCTGCGGGCGGGGATGCCCATCGGCTGCATGGTGACACTGCGCGGCAACCACATGTACGAATTCCTGGACCGTCTGATCAATGTGGCCCTGCCACGAGTGCGGGATTTCAAGGGGGTATCTCCAAACGGATTTGATGGCCGGGGAAATTATACTCTGGGAATTCGTGAGCAGATTATCTTCTCAGAAATCGACTATGACAAGATTGATAAGGTCAAGGGGCTGGGTGTCACGATTTCCACCACAAGTCGCAACGACGAAGAAGGTAAGGAACTCTTTCGCCTTCTGGGCATGCCGTTTCGGAGTTAAGGAAACCTATGGCAAAAACATCGCTCATCAACAAAGCGGCCAGGGGCAGCAAATTCCGGAGTCGAGTTTACCATCGCTGCCGTCTGTGCGGACGCCCACGCGGCTTCCTGCGCAAGTTCAACCTCTGTCGGATTTGTTTCCGGGCCATGGCCTTGAAGGGGGAGATCCCCGGGGTCATTAAAGCCAGTTGGTAGGGAGTTTCTTATGTCGATGACCGATCCCATTGCAGACCTGCTGACCCGCATTCGCAACGGTGTCATGGCCCGTCATGAGGCCGTGGACATTCCCGCCTCGAAGATCAAACTGGCGATTGCCGGGATCTTAAAGGAAGAAGGGTACATCCGAAACGTGACCTTGGTGAAGGACCGCAAGCAGGGAATCCTCCACATCGAGCTTAAGTACGATGGCGGGACGGAAAGCGTCATTCGTGGGATTAAGCGGGCAAGCACCCCGGGAAGACGTTTCTACGCGGGATATCACGACCTGCCCAAGGTTCTCCACGGGCTCGGTATCGCCATTCTTTCCACCCCGCGGGGCATCTTGACGGATCATGCCTGCCGGAAGTTGCGGGTGGGAGGAGAGGTTCTCTGTTATGTCTGGTAAAGACGCAAGCGAGGAGTGAAATGTCTCGAGTCGGTAGGAAACCGATCCCCGTTCCTCCCGGAGTCGAAGTGACCGCCGCCCAGGAGACCGTCGAGGTCAAGGGCCCGAAGGGATGGCTCAAGCAGTCGGTCCATCGGCTCATCCAGGTCGAAAATGCTTCAGGTACTATCTTGGTGAGTCGGACCACGGAGAGCCGTTTGGCACGGTCCCTGCACGGACTGACCCGCACTTTGATCGCGAATATGATTACCGGAGTTACCCAGGGATAT
>DATEAK010000120.1:0-3521 GCA_035288405.1 bacterium
CTATGTGGAAGTACCGGCCACCTTGTCCGAAGTACACAACGGCAGTGAGATCAACCTGTGGGAATTCCCCTCGCCTCTCTGCCATGAGTTGGATGGCGGGCGCTACTTCGGCACGGGGCACATGACAATCACCAGCGATCCGGACACCGGATGGGCCAACATGGGAGTCTACCGACACATGGCCCACGACGAGCGCACCTTGGGAATCAACATGGTGCCCTCCCGGCACGGTGTACAGCATATGAAAAAGTACGGGGAGCGCAACGAGCCTTTTCCGATGGCGATCGTCGTCGGAGGCGATCCCCTGCTGTTCCAGGTCTCTACCATGTTTGTCCCCCAAGGAGTTTCGGAACTCGATTTTGCCGGCGGGATTCAGGGCGAGGCGGTGGAGGTGTTTCGGGGAGAGATCACCGGCCTGCCAATTCCTGCCAACGCTGAAATCGTGCTGGAAGGGATTTGCCGACCGGACCGCCCGAAGTCCGAAGGTCCTTTCGGAGAGTGGCACGGCTACTACGCCAACGACGGACTCAACGCGCTGCAAAATCCGATCATTGAAGTTCAGAAGGTGTGGCATCGCAAGGACCCGATCCTGTGCTGTTCCCAGACAGGTCGCTACGATGATAACGCCGTACAGCGTGGGGTGACCCGCTCCGCGATGATCTGGAACGAGCTGGAGAGCGCAGGCATTTCGGGAGTCAAAGGCGTCTGGTGCCATCCGGCCGGGGCCGGGCAATTTATCGTGATCCTCTCCCTGCACCAGAAATTCGATGGCCACGCCGGAGAAGCCGCATCCTTTGTCGTGGAGAAGAGCTGTGGAGCCTCTCTGTGCCGGTATGTGATCGCGGTGGACGATGACATCAACCCTTCCAATACCAACGACGTGCTGTGGGCTTTGTCTACCCGTTCCGACCCGGTCCAGTCGATCCAGATCCTGGCGCGTAAGAAGGCGGGCCCGAACGATCCGATGCGCGGCATGGTGTCCTGGGCAGGTACAGAAGAACTTTTGTCCAAGGCCCTGATTGATTGTTGCAAGCCCTTTTCCCGACGGGAGATTTTCCCTCCCACGGTGGAGACCAGCGCCGAGCTAGTCGATCGCATTCGCAGGAAATTCACCCAGGAACTTGGGCCGGAGTCTCCTTACTAAAACTCAGGGCCAAGCCATACCAGCGAAGTTCCACCTGACCCACAGATTTCTCGTCTTTAGCAAAGAGAATTTTTGTTGACAGGAAGTTGGATGAGCGTATACTCCGATTCATTCCAATTGTCCTGCTATTTCCAATATTGCTGCTACAGAGGAATCATGAGTCTATGAACTGTTCCGAAGGAGCAGAGAGAAAAGTCATCTCGGAGGGAGCTCTGCTGTCCTCCCAGACAGTCCGCAAGCATAAAATCAGCGAAACAGTCGCCAAACAGTTGCAAAGGGAAATTTCCCTGGGACGTTTCAAGGTAGGAGAGAAACTCCCTTCCGACCTCGAATTAGCCAAACGGTATCAAGTGGGACGTACGGCGATTCGCGAGGCTTTCCGAATCCTGGAATTTAACGGGCACATCGCCGTGCGGGCCGGGAACTCCGGGGGCGCCTATGTCTGCCGACCGAATCACAGCATTTTTAAAACCCAACTGGAAGAACTCTTGAGGATGGATGGAGTAAGTGTGGGGCACCTCTACGAAGTGAGGCTTGCCCTCGAGCCCGTCATGTTGGAGACGGCCTTAGAGTGCGCCACTGCGGCGGATCTCGCCGCGTTGAGAGAAAACGTGGCGAGGTCCGAAGCCTGTTTTCAAGAGGGGAGAAATCAGGAAAAGATCCGGGAAACTTTCGAGTTTCACATACTGCTGGCCGAGATGACCCATAACCCGATTTACGTGTTCCTCATGAAGGCGATCATCGAGATCATGTTCCAATCCTATTCACAGGTTATGCAGATCACGGACTTCAAGCACATTCCCGTTGAGGATCACCGCCGGCTCTTAAGGCACATTGAAAACCGAGACGTTTTCGAGGCCAAGAAAGAGCTCATTCAACACATCGAAGAAATCAACGAAGCGGTCACAAAGGAAGTTCATTTCCACGATTTTGTTCTGAAGAAGGGCTGACTGCCGGATTTCCCATGTTAGCCGGTTCCAACCACTGACCGAAGGGAGGCGCGTTTTTTATGGCAGGGAAACAAACAGATTTCGGGATCCTCTTACCAACCCGTGGACTCCTGCTCGAAGCCCAGGACACCCACGAGAATCCCGATCCCAGCCGGATCTTCGTCATGGCCAAAAAAATCGAAGAGCTCGGCTACCAGTCCATCTGGGTGGGTGACAGCCTGCTGGCAAGACCCCGTCTGGACGCCCTGGCCACGTTGGCGGCCGTCGGCGCCGTAACTGAGAAACCGAAACTCGGCACGTGCGTGTATCTGCCGGCCATGCGGAACCCTCTTCTGCTGGCTCAAACCACAGCCACCGTGGATTTTCTCACGAACGGGAGACTGATTTTCGGCATCGGCATCGGCTCCAGAGTCGCCGATTACTATTTCGAATGGGTGGCCCTCGGGATCCAGCCGGAGAAGCGCACCAAGCGCATGGTGCACGTCGTCGAGCTCTTGAAGAAACTCTGGACCGGGGAGCCCGTTGACTCCGACAGCGAATTCTTCCCCTTCAAAAATGCCCGGTTGCTCCCGACTCCCACGCAAAAGCCCGGAGTCCCCATCTGGTTCGCCACCGGGCACGGCCGCTTTATCCCCGCGCAGTACGCGCGACTCGTCCGTCTCGGCGAGGGGGCGATGATGAACCTGGACATGCCCTGGGAATTCAAGCAGCACGTGGAAAACATCAAAAAGGAGTGTGACAAGCAGAAACGCGATCCGGCCACGATCGACCTGTGCATGTATCTCTCTCTCACACTGGGCAACGATCAAAAGAAAGCCACCGAAGAAGGAGAGGGGTTCCTCACGAAGTACTATATCCGCAACTGGTGGGAAGGGCGCTGGGGTCCGTACGGCCCTCCCCAGGTTCTCATCGACCGGATCAACGAGTTCAAGGAGGCCGGAGCCCGGAGTTTCGTCATCCGGTTCTGCTCCTACGATCAAATGGGACAGCTCGATTGGTTCACCAGAGACGTGTGGCCGCACTGCCGGTAATCGTGCCGATCCGCAGTTTCGGCGCGCGCAGCGGTTGAAAGGAGGCGCAATGAAAATCGTTGGTGTGGAAATCATCCCTCTTACCTTCGAGTGGAAGCGGGTCATCGAAGAGTCCTTCGGCACCGTAGGCAAGCGCGAGCACGACGTCGTGGTGAAAATCGTCACGGACGACGGCGTGAGCGGCCTGGGGGAAGCGATGACACTGGGACCGTTTTATTCCGGAGAGAGTCAGGGGACGGTGACGGCCATCATCGCCGAGGAGTTCGCGCCGAAAATTCTCCTCGGAGAAAATCCCTTTAATATCGACAAGATTCATTTTCTCATGGACAAGTTCTGCTCAGGACACTCGATCGCGAAAACGGCGGTCGATGAAGCCCTTTACGACATCATGGGCAA
>DATEAK010000121.1:0-6840 GCA_035288405.1 bacterium
TCTCTCGTTCTCTTGCCTTTCGGCATCCCGTACCTGTTTTCGATCCACTTTGCGCCGGCTGCACTCTTGATTTTTGTCCTCATCGGCTTTTTCGTTCCGACGATCTCCCGATTTCTTGCGGTCGCCGGGATCGAGCGAATCGGAGTGTCGCGTTCGCAGGCAGTGGTAGCCACGAGTCCGTTGTTTTCCATCCTTCTCGCCATCGGACTCCTGGGAGAGCGGCCGTCACCGCTTATCCTTCTGGGAGCTTTTTCCATTGTTGCGGGTCTCATCCTTCTCTCCCAGAATCGCGCCGGGGAACAGATGTGGCGGAAAAAGGATCTGATCTACCCGCTGGGTGCCGGCCTGCTCTTCTCAGGTCGGGACGTTGTGGCAAAAGTGGGGTTGACCCAGGGAGTTCCCCCGATCCTCGGAGGAGCCGTGGCCGCCACGACATCCGCCGTTTTCCTGTGGATCCTCAGGGGAATGTTTCACAAACAGGGAACCCTTTCTTGCGACCGGAAAAGCTTTTGGAACCTGGTCGCCTCCGGTTTTTTTTGGGGGCTCTCCTACCTGTTTTCATATTCTGCTCTGGAAGCAGGGGACGTGGCGGTTGTCACTCCCTTAATCTACTCGGCCCCTCTCTTCTCTGCGTTCCTCTCCATGATCTTCCTCAAGGACCTCGAGACTGTGACGCTGCGTGTCATCCTGGGAGCAGTCCTGGTGGTCTCGGGCGGTATCGGGATTGCCATGGGGCGGTAAGAACAGACACTGCATTCTTTCCGATAGGTTCCGTTATGGGCAGCTCCGGAGCCCGGGGGCACCTTCGCGGACTTCGCAAGGCAGGGGTAAGATGAATAGAACCTTGCAACAGAGGTCGACACTGTGCTATGAAAGCACATCCTCTGAGGGACATTTAGATTCGAAACCTTCGTCCGGCACAAACACTTTTTCGGTACGACAACAGGAGGAAATCTCAAGATGGCTGCCCCGAGTATTGAATCCGTCCTCCGCGAAAAGAGGAAGTTTTCCCCTCTCAAAGAATTTCAGAAACAGGCGCACATCAAGAGCCTTCAGCAATACCGAAAGCTCTACAAGGAGTCGGTAACCCAGCCGGAACGCTTCTGGAAGCGGATGGCTGCGGAGCTCGACTGGTTCAAGCCCTTCAAGAAAGTCCTGGTGTGGAAGCCACCGTTTGCCCAGTGGTTCGTGGGGGGCAAAATCAACATCGCCCACAACTGCCTGGACCGGCACCTGAAGACCTGGCGCAAAAACAAGGCCGCTTTGATTTGGGAAGGAGAGCCCGGCGACAGCCGGACTTACACCTACCAGAGCCTGCACCGGGAAGTCTGCAAGTTTGCCAACGTCCTGAAGAGTGCGGGGGTGAAAAAGGGTGACCGGGTGGCAATTTACCTCCCCATGATCCCCGAGCTTCCCGTGGCCATGCTGGCCTGCGCCCGGATCGGGGCCACCCACAACGTTGTCTTTGGAGGGTTCAGCTCCGAGGCCCTCAAAGACCGGATCAACGACGCCCAGGCCAAGATCGTGATTACGGCCGACGGCGGCTACCGCCGCGGGAACATCGTCCCGCTGAAAGAAAACGTGGACGAGGCTCTCAAGGAGACTCCCACTATTGAAAAGGTGATCGTGGTCCAGCGCACGGGAAAGCCCGTCCATCTCGCCGCAGGCCGCGACATGTGGTGGCACGAGATCATGGAACACGCCTCTCCCGTCTGCCCTGCGGAACCTCTGGACTCGGAGCACCCTCTCTTCATTCTCTACACAAGCGGCACCACGGGAAAGCCGAAGGGAGTCGTGCATACCACAGCCGGCTATCTTCTCCACTGCACACTGACCAGCAAATGGATCTTCGATCTCAAGGACGAGGATACCTACTGGTGTACGGCGGACATCGGCTGGGTGACAGGCCACAGCTACATTGTTTACGGGATTCTCTCCAACGGGGCCACCAGCCTCATGTATGAAGGGGCTCCGAATCATCCGAACCCGGATCGCTTTTGGGAAATCGTGGACAAGTACCAGGTAAACGTCTTTTACACGGCCCCCACCGCCATCCGGGCCTTCATGAAGTGGGGAGAGGAATGGCCGAAAAAGCACAGTCTGAAAAGCCTGCGGCTGCTGGGCACGGTTGGTGAACCGATCAACCCCGAAGCCTGGATGTGGTATCAACGGGTCATCGGTCAGAAGCGTTGCCCCATCGTGGATACCTGGTGGCAGACCGAGACCGGCGGCATTTTGATCTCTCCCCTGCCGGGTGCGATCCCCACGAAACCGGGTTCTGCAACCCTGCCGTTTCCCGGCGTGGTTCCCGAGGTGGTAAGGGAAGACGGCAAACCCGTTCATGACAACCATGGAGGCTACCTGATCATCAAGCAGCCATGGCCGGGAATGCTACGCACAATTTACCGTGACCCCGAGCGCTACAAGCAGCAGTACTGGAGTCGCATCCCGGGGGTTTACTTCACCGGCGACGGAGCCCGTAAGGACAAGGACGGTTATTACTGGCTCATGGGCCGAGTCGATGACGTCATTAACGTGGCCGGCCACCGCCTCGGCACCATGGAGCTCGAAAGTGCTCTGGTGAGCCACCCCATGGTGGCTGAAGCTGCAGTCGTGGGCGTTCCTGATGAGCTGAAGGGGCAGGCCATCGCGGCGTTCGTCACCCTGGAATCGGGACGCACGCCCAGCGATAACCTCAAAGAAGAGCTGCGAACTCACGTGGTCAAAGAGATCGGCGCTCTCGCCCGCCCCGATCAGCTTCGCTTCACCGACGCGCTTCCGAAAACCCGCAGCGGCAAGATCATGCGAAGACTGTTAAAGGAAATTGCCTCGGGGAGCGATACGATCGGGGACACGACAACTCTGGAGGATTATACAGTACTGGCCCAACTGCGGGAGTCCGAGGAGAGCTGAGCGGTTCAAGCTCTCCGTGCACAGCCGGCTGAGGCCCCACGAAGCGGGCCAACTCCCTCGCGATTCGTTGTTCTATGTCAGAGTGTGGGGATAGAGCGAGCCCGTAGTGTGGATCGGGGTTAATTGAGCTCCGGAGCTTCCCGGCCCAGCGCTCTGGAAATTTCCTCTCCGATCTGCCGGGCTTCCGCCTCGGGCACGCGCTCTTCAAAGAGAGGAAAAAGCTTGCGCTCTTCATCCCGGATGTGATGCGCTAGAAGAATTCCGAAGCGACTCAGGATCTCATCGAGGCGGGTCCCTGGATGCAATGCCGAGCGGAGTTCGGCAATCAAGCCGCCCATCTTCTTGTGCTCCTCGATCAGGTCCGAAACCAATGTCTCCTGGGGCTTTAGAAAGGGCGACAGGCAGGGGAACAGGACCTCCTCCTCTACGTGGAAGTGGGGGAGGAGTTGCTCGCGGTAAAACGCGAGCGTCGCTTCGGCCTGCCCCGCGAGATCCCGTGGCCACTTCGATTCGGGAGCCAGGGAACGCCTCTTAGTAAGACGCAAGGCCAGGACAAGCCCTTGATGATGATCGTGGGACAGGGGAATGAGACTTGAATGGCGCCTTTCACTCATGAAATTCCCTTTCTTCAGCTCGTCCCCTCTTTTGTAAAATACCAGGAAACTGCGGAAGGAATCAATCTTCATTGATGAACACCTTCGACGCCCACGCCCATATGGTGGCCCAGGAATTCCGGGCCGATCGAGCGGAAGTCTTGCAAAGGGCCGAGCGTCAGGGCCTTTTGGGGATTATCAGTGTCGTCGAGACGTTAGAAGAAGCCCGGGAAAATCTTTCCCTGGCCCGGCAGTTCTCCATTCTTAAGCCTGCCGCAGGTCTCTTTCCGACGATCCTTGCCCTGGAGCAGGCCACTGCCATGATTTCCTTCATCCGCGAGAACCGGGACCAGATTGTCGCCATTGGAGAGGTTGGCCTGGACTACTGGAAAGTCCAGGATCCATTGCATCGGCAGACGCAAAGACAGATTTTTTCACAATTCATCTCCCTCTCTCTGGAACTCGACCTGCCCCTCAACGTCCATTCCCGTTCGGCGGGACTGGAAGCGATCCGCTTCTTGAAAGAACAGGGAGCCCGCCATGTTCTCATGCATGCCTTTGACGGCAAGGCCTCCTCAGCACTGGAAGGAGTTGCTGCAGGCTTTTTCTTTTCCATCCCTCCTTCGATCATTCGTTCTCCGCAAAAGCAAAAGCTCGTCCGCCGGCTCCCACTGGACAACCTTCTCCTGGAGACCGATTCTCCCGTACTGGGCCCGGACCCGAAGGTTCGCAACGAGCCGGGAAACATCTCCATTGCCTGTCAGTTCATCGCGGAAATAAAAGGAATTTCTCCCCCCGAAGTAGCCCGAATCACCACCGAAAATGCTCAATGCCTGTTCCCTCGCGCCTTCCTGTAAGGCAGCGGAAGCCCGGCTTCCCTCTAGCCCCTCCCTTTTCTCGCTGCGAGCCGTCCGGGAATCGGAGGAGCCGATGATGGTGGTTTTTCCTCGCCAACAAACGAGAAGTGGGGAGGAGATCCGCGAGGGTCCTTGACAGCGATCCTCCCCGTGCTAGATTGCAGATGAGCGGAGTGAGAGCAGATCCTCATCGAGGTGTCCATGCGAATTCTTGTGGTGGAAGATGATCGGAAGGTAGCACGCTTCATAGGCCGGGCGCTGGAGGAAGCCGGCTATGCCGTCGATCAGGCCCGCACGGGAACCGAAGGGCTGACTCTGGCGGCAGACCGGGTCCACGATCTGGTGATCCTGGATGTCCTTCTCCCTGAAATGAATGGATTTCAGGTTCTCCGGGCCATGCGTCAGCAGGAAATTAAGACGCCCGTGCTGCTCTTGACCGCCCGGGATACGGTGGAGGACAAGGTACGCGGCCTCGATTCCGGAGCCGACGATTACCTGACCAAACCCTTCGCAGTCGAAGAAATGCTGGCCCGGGTGAGAGCTTTGCTGCGCCGAGGTGAGTCAGCCCAACCGGCGCTCCTCAAGGTCGATCGCTTGGTTCTCGATCCGGCCACGCGTACTGTATGCCGGGATGGAAATCGCATCGAGCTGACCATCCGGGAATACGCGCTTCTCGAGTACTTCATGCGCCACCCCGGACAGGTGCTCACCCGCACCATGATTGCCGAGCACGTGTGGAACTATAACTTCGACACCATGACGAACGTCATCGATGTCTATGTAAACTATCTCCGGAAGAAAATCGATTCAGGTCCCGGCCCGCGCCTGCTCCATGCGGTGAGGGGAGTCGGTTACGTTCTCAAGGCGGAGACGTAAATGCGTCCTCTTTCCCTGCGCAGCAAGTTGACCCTCTGGTGCGCGTCTCTCTTCGGTATCATGCTGTTCTTGATTTGGGGAGTCTCTTACGAGATGCTTTCAAACGGGCTGGCCCGGGACGTCGATGCCTCCCTGGAGAGTGTGGGCACAGCCATCAGCAAAACCCTGAACGAACCACCATCGGGAGCACTGCCTGCCGATCTTGAGGCGATGCTGCGGGAGTTTCTGGGCCCCGAGTTTCCGGAAAGGTTCTTCCAGCTTCTGGACCCCCTCGGACGTTCAGATCCCCAGTTCCCCAACTCGTTTCCGGAGGAGCTTTCCCCTGATCCGAAAGCGATGGAGAATGCGGTCAAGGGAATCCGCACTTTCTCGACCATCCAAGGAGAAGGTCCTTACCCCTCCCGGATCCTGACCCTGCCGGTGATCCAAGGAAAGCGTGTCACCCAAATCCTCCAGGTGGGGATGTCTCTGGAAGGAGTCTATCTGGCCCGGCGCCGCTTCTTACTGATCCTGGCAATCCTGGGCCCGGTGGCCGTTCTTCTGGCGGGCGGCGGCGGGTGGCTTCTGGCCCGCTGGGCATTGGTCCCGGTAGATCGCATGGTCTCTACGGCTCGCCGGATCGGAGGCACAAACTTGGAAGAGCGTATCAATCACAAGGGAATTGACGACGAACTGGGTCGGCTGGCGCGTACCTTAAATGAGATGCTCGAGCGCCTGGAATCCTCCTTCAGACAGACCCGGCAGTTCACGGCGGATGCCGCCCACGAATTGCGTACCCCTCTCACAGCCCTCAAGGGAGAAATGGAGATGGCTCTGCGGTCCGTCCGGGACCCCTTGGAATATCAAAGTGTCATCGCCAGCAACCTGGAGGAAATCGAGCACCTCTCCCGGCTGGTGGAAGACCTTCTTTTGCTGTCCCGCGCCGATGCGGGAGCTCTCGGCATCGCGGAAGAAGACGTCGACCTGCAAGCCCTGATCACGGAAGCGGTGCGCAGAGCCAGCGTGCTGGCCGAAGCACGCTCGGTAGCATTGACAGCCGAAACCTCCAGTCCCGTTCCCTTTACCGGAGATTCTCGAAGACTTCTTCAGATTCTCCTAAACCTCGTGGACAACGCAATCAAGTTTACTCCCGCAGGAGGCCAGGTGATGGTAAACCTCAACCGCGAGGGCTCCTGGGCCGTCATCAGTGTGCAGGATACGGGCATCGGGATTCCGCCTGAAGAACAGGAGAAAATCTTTCAGCGGTTTTACCGAGTTCAGAAGGGACGGAGCCGGGATACAGGAGGCACGGGGCTCGGTTTGTGCATTGTGAGGTCTCTCGTCGAAGCCCACCGCGGGCACATCGAGTTGGAGAGCTCGCCCGGGAATGGCAGTACCTTTCGGATCTTCCTTCCACTGGTTCAGCAAATCCAGTAATCTTTTTCCAACCAAATTTTTGCGGTCATTGTGAGAAGATTCTACCACTTCCCCTTGTCGCCGTGGTTGCGTCAATGGCCCTGGGAACCGGTCTTCCAGGGATGCAATTTCTCTCCGCGGCCCCACTATCAACCGTTGCGGGCGGCACCGTGACTCCAACAGCTGCAGCACTGCCCAGCTTTGCA
>DATEAK010000122.1:0-2088 GCA_035288405.1 bacterium
CTCCAGGTCGTAGTGGGTATCGACTCCCATCAAGACCCGGTCGCCTTTTTTGGTGGCACCGTAACCGATGAAACCCGCTGCCGTGCGGCGAACCTCCGGGTCTGCCACCACATGCCTGGCTTGCTCGACGAGGTTATCGAAGTTTAAGGTACGAATCTGGCTCAGGTTCTGCCAGCCGGGTAATCCCTGGGCTTCCGAAGAGAAATCGCACATGGTCCGACCTCCTTCATGGGTATGGAATTCAGAAGAGACTGGAAGTGAACACCTTGTTTTTAACCCTGCTCCACAAAAAGATCAAGGGAAGAATTGCGCGTGCTGGAAAAGCTGTCAGCTGAATGCTGAGTGCTCATTACTGTCAATGACTGCTGAATGCTTGCTAGCTAAGGATGCCTGTCGATTGTGCTTTGAGAATGTAGTAGTTCCAGACCTTGGAGATCACTTTCGGATGCCAGATCTGCCGCTGTGCCTCGATGAGTTCCGCGCCTTCCAAGGACCTGGGCGTGCCGATCATGCTGGCTCGGTGTTGGCGGACGGCGTTTTCTTCGAGGAAAATCGAGGCCACGAAGGCTTCCTCCACGCTTGCCCCGACGATCACCGCACCATGCCCTTGTAGGAGAACGGCCAGGTTCTTGCCGAGAGCGCGGGCCACTTCATCGCCTTGTTCGGGACGCTGGATCAGTGTCGAGTCCAAGCATACAGGAACGGATTCCCCAAAAGGGGCGCCCATCACAAAAACGGGGCGTATTGGTTTTCCTACCATACTGAAGAGAGTTGCGGTGGGAAGGTGGAGATGAAAGATGGCCATGACGTCGGGGCGGGCCCGGAAAACTCCGGTGAAAATCGGCGTCTCGCTGGGCGGGTTGTTCTCTCCTTCGACTTTCTTCCCTTCCGGATCCACGACCACCAGGTCTTCGGCGGCCATGATTCCCGGATGGCGTCCCTGAGTACCCCGCATCTCCCGGGGGTTCAGGAGAAGATTACCGGTCTCGGGAATCCGGGCGCCGGCCAGCCCCGCATGATCCATGAGCCCTTCCATGTACAGGAGCCGGCAAGCCGTGGCCAATTTTTCGCGGAGCTGCTGTGTGCCGTTCATGGTGTTCCTCCGGCGCTGGTTGTGGACGTTTCGAGAAGCTTTAGCAGACCGGCCTTTGAAAATCAACCTTTCTGTTGTCCTGTGGTTACTGTGGAGGGGTCGCAGACAGAGGGCACCCACGCAGGGGTGCCCCTACCCGGTGATCTGCAGTTCGAGGGGAGTCCGCGCAGACGACCTTACATTTATTGCTCTTGTAGAAAGGGACCGGAGGCGCCTCCGGGAACTTCACTCGTGAGCTGCTGTATCAATCAATGAGAAACTGACGCCGTGAGGCTGGAAAAACCGCTTGACAGTCGGTCGGATCTATCAAACTATGGCAGGGGTCACCTATCACATTTCCTTGGGAAATGACTTTCTGTTGTGTACATGACCGAACGGGAGGGATGTCATGTTGACGAACAAGCCTCGGTTTTCCCGGCGTGACTTCATGAAAGCGGCAGCGGCCTTGGGCGTGGCCGGGCTGGCGAATCCGGAGTTCCTGTTTGCAGCCGATAGTGAGAAGGACTGGCTTGCCAGGACGATTGAAGGGGCCAAGAAAGAAGGCGGCAAGGTCGTGGTTTATACGACGCCGGGAACTCCCAAGAACGAAGATCTCAATAAGGCGCTGCAGAAAGACTTTCCGTTCCTCACCGTTGAGATGCTGCAGATCGGTTCCTCCGGAGCCAATGCCCGCTTTCAAGCGGAATATAAGGCGGACAATATGAAAGCCGACATCGTATCGAGCAGTCTCGGGGCGGAGAACTCGCGGCTCGGGATGGCGGCTGATCTCTCTGACATCCCCAATTTCAAGAAATATCCCGACAAGTTCAAATTTCCGGAGGACCACTGGGTCTCCATTCAAACGGTGACCGTGGCCCCCGGGTACAATACTCGTCTCGTCAAAAAGGAAGACGCCCCGAAGACATACTCCGATCTCCTGGACCGCAAGTGGGCCGGAAAATTGGCGATGGATATTAACCCCACCTGGGCGCCCGTCTGGTGGATTACGGAGGCCG
>DATEAK010000123.1:0-14536 GCA_035288405.1 bacterium
ACGAAACGCGCATCTGAAGCAGACTCGGATCCCCGAATCCCGTGATCGAGATGGGCGACCGCGAGGGTTATGGACAGCCTCTCTCGCAGCTGGTAGACGCTCTCCAGCAAGGCCATGGAGTCCGGTCCACCGGAGACGGCCAAGAGGACACGGTCGCCGCAGCGCACAAGCCTATGGCGGCTGATGGTCTGGGAGACTTTCTCCAGAAAAATGGAGAGTGGCATGATCCTAAAGGATAAGTTGGTGGCGGTGCAGGGACTTGAACCCCGGACACTGCGGATATGAGCCGCATGCTCTAACCAGCTGAGCTACACCGCCACGAAGGTTCTTTCTAATACCCGATTGGACCTCTTCTGTCAATAGCCAATAGTCCCATTAGTCGCTCTGCCGGGGCCGGAACATGGCAAAGAAGAAAACGGCCGTTAGCAAGAAGAGAAGCAGTTGGATACTGCCGTTGTCCGAATTGAGCGCCAGGAGAAAAGATACGGACGCCAGAATCAGGTAAACGAGAATCTCGATGAACCCGGAGGACATGATGACCCTTTCCTATTTTAGAATATACGAAGGTCTCCCCTCACCGCAACCCGAACTCGTTTTGAATCTAGAGAATAACAAACTCAGTGAAGTAAAGATTTCGAATCCTACCCGTACTGAGCTGCCGGTTGATGGAGCCGATCAGGTCATTGCGAAGCTGGCTCTTGCCTTGCGGATCCAGGAACGAGGAGAGCGTCCGAGAAATTAAGACGGCAAGAATCTGTTCTCGAACCTTAGTCAATTTGTCGTCGATCTCCAGGGAGACCTCCCCACCCGAGAGTTCCAGAGCCATCGTTACCTTTAGGAACCGGTCTTCCTGGCTTCCGGAGGTCAAGGGAATCAGAAAGGGCTGAAGGGGATAAAGGGGACCTTCGGGAGTTACTGGAAGGGACTCAGGAGGTTGAATAATCACGGGTTCTTTGCCCGCAGGGATGGACTGTCCGGAGCTCCCTGGAGGGGGGGAAGGAATCGGGGATTGCTGTGGCGCAGAAGAAGCCGTCTTTGAAGCTGGACGTTGCGGCTTAGAGACCGGGACGTACTGCCACAGGACGACTGCCAGACCGGCAAGAAACGCGGCTGCCAGGCCCCCTAGAAGGATTCTTCGAATTGGCCGCCTGCCCGGAAGCCGGTCCTTGAAACGTTGCGCCCACACCCTGAACCCGGAGAGGTGGGCGGCCATCCCTTCCTCTTCGGTCTGCTGGAGCAACGGAACCTCCATTGGGATGGATTGCTCCGGCGGAACAGGCGAGATTGCATCATCCGGTGGAGTCTCGGCGGTACCTTCAGACACCACCGGCTTTGCCTCCTCAGTTACGACGGGAGTTTCCGGGGTCTCTTCAACCTCTTCGAGGGGTTCTTCTTGCTGTGCGGGAGGAGGTCCAGCGACGGGCCCGGCTTCTTGCGCAGGCTCTTCTTCCTCAGACAAGGAAGCCGACAGGAAATCCATCTCCTCACCTTCGCCGAACGGAGAGGCTTCCGATGCTTCTATCGGAGGCGCAATGGGCTCGCTTTCTTCCCTCTCGCTGCCGTCGCTCGCTGTCTCTACGGTCTCTTCGGAAGAAATTTCTTCCGGACGCTTCATTTCGAGTTCTCTAGGAGGGTTGTCGGAAGCAAGTGCAACGGTCCCGGGTGCAATGACGATGAACGCTTCACACTTGGGGCAGCGAACTTTCCCCCCCCTTGGAGGAATTTTTTCATCTGCAGCTCGGTAGCGAGTGGCGCACTGTAGGCAGGAAAATTCCACTCTTACTTCCCTCGCAGCTCCTGGGCCTTGGCTTTCATCTGGCTCAGAAGGTTAAGTGCCTCAACCGGCGTTAGACGATCAACATCCAGGTTCAAGATTTCCTCGAGCAAGGAACTGCCGGCGGATTGAAACAGAGAAAGCTGTTCTCCATCCTGGCGCTCTCTGCTTCCCTTGGTCGTGATTGGCGAAACCCTGCGCTTCTTTCCCTCTCCGGCTTCGAGTCCGGATAGGACCTCCTTGGCGCGGGCAATCACCGGTAGCGGGATTCCGGCCAGACGCGCGACTTGAATTCCGTAGCTCCGATCCGCCCCACCCGGAATCACCCGGCGCAGGAAAACGATCTGATCCTTCCACTCGCGGACCGCAAAGGTAAAATTCCGCACCCGGGGGAATATAGAGGAGAGCTCCGTGAGCTCATGGTAATGGGTGGAAAACAGAGTTTTCGCCTGTCTTCCTTCCTCGTTATGCAAGTACTCCACCATGGCCCAGGCAATGCTCAAGCCGTCGTAGGTGCTGGTGCCCCGGCCGATCTCATCCAGGATCACCAAGCTTTTCGGCGTGGCGTTGTGGAGGATGTTGGCCGCCTCACTCATCTCCACCATGAATGTACTCTGTCCCTTAATGAGATAATCCTGGGCGCCGACCCGAGTGAAGATCCGGTCCACGAGGGGGACAATCGCCTCCTCCGCGGGAACGAAGCTGCCCATGTGAGCCATCAGTGTAATGAGTGCCACCTGACGGAGGTAGGTCGATTTGCCGGCCATATTGGGACCCGTGAGCAGGAGGATCTGCTGGCTCTTCGGGTCGAGGAAGCTATCGTTGGGAATGAATTGTGCGTCCGTTCCTTCGGCCTCGACGACGGGATGTCGCCCCTGCCGGATCTCCAGGCTGTCGCCATGGGTCATCGTGGGCCGCACATAATGGCGGACGTGGGCGACTTCCGCCAAGCTTGCCAGGACATCGAGATCTGCAATCATCCCTCCCATTTCCTGAAGCCTGCGGGTCGAGTCAGCTACTTGCCGGCGGAGGTCCTGAAAAATTTCATATTCGAGAGCCTTGGCCCGCTCCTCGGCTCCCAGGACCTTGGCTTCGTATTCCTTCAATTCCGGCGTGATGAAGCGTTCAGCTCCCACCAGAGTCTGCTTGCGGATGTAATCGGCAGGTACGGCGTCCCGGTATTTGTTGGTGACTTCAATATAATAACCGAAAACTCTGTTGTGGCGTACCTTAAGTGTCGAGATCCCGGTTCGGGCACGCTCAGTGGTCTCAATCCGTGCGATCCACCCCCTTCCCTCTTGGCGGATGTGGCGCAGCTCATCCAATTCCCCATGGTAGCCCTCACGGATCAACCCCCCTTCCTTGAGTGTCAGTGGGGGATCCTCAGCCAGTGCGGACGTGAGCAAGCCGTGGAGATCCGAGCAGTCATCCCAGCGCGTGTGCATCCCTTGGAGAAGCCTGGAGCGGGATGGCAGCAGGCCCCGGTGTAGTTCAGGAAAGACCTGAAGTGAGTTTCGTAAAGCCAGTAGTTCCCGTGAGTTAACGGTGCCTAGGTTCACCCGGCTCACAATCCTCTCGAAGTCGTGGATGGCATCGAGATGAGCACGGATTTCGCGACGACGGGGGAAGTCTTCCACGAGTTCTTCCACCGCTTCATGGCGCGCACCGATTTCGGTAAGATCGAGAAGCGGAAAAAGGATCCAGTGCTTGAGCCTGCGTCCCCCAATGGCGGTCTTGGTGAGATCGAGTACGGAAAGGAGGGTCCCTCGAGAGGAAGCGTCGATCGAGGAAGATACAAGTTCCAGATGCCTCTGGGTGGCCAGGTCCAGGAGCATGAACCTGCCGGTGTGACGGTAAACAAGACGGTTGATGTGGCTTAAGTTGCTCTTTTGTGTTTCGCGCAGATAGTGAATGAGGGCTCCGGCGGCGCCGATGGCCGGGTCGTGGCCCTCGCAACCAAACCCTTGCAGAGACAAAGCCTGCAATTGCTGCAGAAGAATCGATCGAGCCCGGCTGAGCTCGGCAGTCCAGCTGGGATAGGAGGTCAACGAGGCTCCCAGTTCGCGGGATGAAATTTCCAGAAGAGGGAGCTCCCTTCCCTGCGGGTCCGGCAAGAGAATCTCGCGCGGTCCCAAGCGGAAACACTCCGCCACCAGGTCCTTCTCGGCTCCTTCCCCTGAAAACTCGGCGACATAAAAGTCCCCGGTGGTCAGATCGATGACGGCGATGCCGATCTCTTTCTGGGCAGGGAGCACCGCGATGATGAACTGGTTTTCCTTGCTCTCGAGGAGGGAGGACGAGAACTGAGTTCCCGGCGTTACCACGCGTACCACATCGCGGGTGACCAGGCCTTTGGCCTCACTGGCCTCTTCCATCTGCTCGCAGATGGCCACCTTATGCCCGGCCTTGATGAGACGCGCCACATAGGATTCGACAGCGTGAAATGGGACTCCGCACATGGGAACGGGCTGCTCGGCCTGTTTATTGCGGGAGGTCAGCGCGATGTCGAGGATTTTGGAGGCGAGCAGGGCATCCTCCTGGAACATTTCGTAAAAGTCCCCCATCCGGTAGAACAAAATCGCATCCGGGTATTGACCCTTGATCCGGTAGTACTGCTCCATCATGGGGGTGCTGGCCATCGTGGAACAACTCCTGAGAAAAGAAAGAGTTAATCTCTGGCCGTCCACTATAACACAGCTCCCGACCCCGGTAAACTCTGGCCGACTCCAATGGAATTCAAAAGAAGCGGTTGCACATCCCGATTCCTGGATCAGAGTGAAAAGCGAAGGCGATCTGCTGTTGTCCTTTTGCCGCCGGAGGAAATCGGCTATGATACCTAAGAGCCCGAGATAAACAATTTTGTGCAGTCCAACCTTTCACATGGGAACCCATGTCGCCCCATCCGCTCCTATCTCTTTTGTTCCTCCATGTGGGAACGATCCTCGTCTGCCGGCGCCCCTCTCTGCTTGGCCTGTCCCTGGCAGCGGTGAGTTACGGAGCCACGTTCTGGTTCCTCAGGGATTCCCGGAGATGGCGGGTAAGCCTTGGACTGATCTTCTTCGCCCTGCTCGGATTGGGTCTCAGCTGGCTGCGGATCGAATACCATCCCTCCCACCCGGCCAGCCAGTGGAATCTTCGGGGGCCCGTAGATTTGCTCGCTCGTGTGGTCAAGCCTCCGGAAGTGGAGCCCCGTCAGGTGCGAATCGATCTGCGGGCGATCGGAGTCTTTGATGCCGGCTCTTACCTTCCGCTGAACGGCGGGGTTCACCTCTCCCTTTACTCCCCGGAAACCCGGGTGCGCTACGGGGACACGATTCTCGTGCATCAGGTCAAGCTTCATCGCCCCAGACCGTATCAGAACCCGGGCGCCTTTGATATCGCCGGTTACCTGGAAGCTCGAAATATTCAACTATCGGGTGGAGTCAGCCGGGATGCTCGGATTACGATCCTGGAACGGGGCGGAGGCCCTTTTCTCTGGCGGGAAATTTACGCCCAACGTGAGCAGATGATCTCGTTCATTGATGCGCATCCGCAAGGCGATGACCGCTCGCTTTTCAAAGCCATGGTTCTCGGGATCACGGGGGACTTGACCCCTGCGGTGCGTGACTCCTTTGCAAATGCCGGAACAGCTCACCTGCTGGCCATTTCAGGACTCAACGCCGGATTTGTCGCGGTTCTTTTTTATCAGCTGTTCCGCTTTCTTCTCCGGTTGCTCTGGTTTTCTCCATTGGGTCCTTTGAGATTGCCCGCACGGCCCTCCAAGGTTGCTGCGTTGCTCACGATCCTCCCGGTGCTCTACTACTTTGCCATTGCGGACTGGAGCGCATCCATTTTCCGGGCCACGATTATGGTCGTGTTTTACCTCGTCTACTTTTCTCTGGCCCGGGACCGCTCGCTGCATGAGGTCTTGGCCCTGGCCGCTCTCGTCATCCTTTTCTGGCAGCCTGCCTCTCTGTTCGATATCGGTTTTCAACTCTCGTTCCTGTCGGTTCTCGCCATCATTTCCTCGATACCCGGCGCTAAGGTTCCGGAGGAGCAAGAAGCCACACAGCCCCCAAAGTGGCAGGAGAGACTCTTGCAGAAAGGGTGGGTCTGGGTGAAAGCAAGTCTTCTCACCACGTTTTGGGCCACGTTGGGGACCACTCCCCTCGTCTTGTACTATTTCAATCGCCTAAGCCTCATCTCTCTTCCTGCCAACCTCGTTACGGTTCCTCTGGGATCCCTCATTGTCCCCGTGGGGTTTGTGAGTCTCCTCCTTTCTCTCGTGTCCCCGAGTCTGGCACAGCCCCTGTTTTCTCTTGGTCTCCTCATTTCCCGACTCTTGATGAGAGCAACGGATTTTTTCGCCGCCCTTCCCGCCGCCTCAATCCGGCTGCCTACGCCTTCGGTTTCGGCGATCGTGATCTTCTACGTGGGATTGGCATCCTGGTGGCTCCTTCGGGGGAAACGGTGGCGTGTTCCCGCTTCCCTGGTTCCCGTGGGTGTTTCGGTGATCGTTTTTCTATGGCCGACACTGTTTCCGGAGCGAGAGTCGCTCATGACCGTTTCTTTCATTGATGTGGGTCAGGGAGAATCCGCCTTGATCCGTTTCCCGGATGGTCGCAAATTTCTGATCGACGGCGGAGGTTCCTTTGACGGCAACTTCGATTTCGGCGAGCGGGTGGTAGGACCGTTTCTGTGGCGTCGGCAGATCACCAGGCTCGACACCGTGGCGGTGAGTCACCCTCAGGTCGACCACGCCGGAGGGGTTCCCTCCATTCTGCGGAACTTTCGTGTGGAGAACCTTTGGACCGGTACGGGAGATGCGCGCTATGAGCCGCTGGTGTTAGCGGGCCGGGGGCGAACTCAATGGCGGGTGGGACGGCCTGGAGAGGTTTTACTACAAGGAGAAGATTTTGGAGTCCGGGTCCTCTGGCCTCCTGCGCAGGGTTTTTCCGCAGAAGGTCGGAAGAGAGGCGCAGAGAACAACAATTCGATGGTTCTCAAGGTTCATTTCCGTGGAGTCTCCTTCCTCTTCACGGGAGATCTCGAAGATCTCGGAGAGCGTGAACTCCTGCGGCGCTACTCTCCGGCAGAATTGAGAAGCACGGTTCTTAAGATATCTCACCACGGCAGTAAAACAGGAACACTGCCTGAATTTCTCGCAGCGGTGCAGCCCGAGGTGGGGGTGATTTCGGTAGGTGCCTTCAATCCCTTCGGTCACCCCCACCCGTCTGTCCTGGATCGTCTTCGAGCAGCTGGAGTTCGCGTGTATCGCACCGACCACCACGGAGCCATCACATTTGAAACCGATGGGACACGATGGCGGGTGAGCACCTTTCTGCCTCCTTGAGAGGTTTCTGTCGTGTCTCCTCGCCGGGTTTACTGGCCGCCGATCGACACGTTGAAGCTGACCGACTCTTCCTTATACGGTGATGGGACGTACACGAGCTCGAGGCGAATTTCTTTCAGCTTCTTTGCCTTCAGGGCTTCGGCGGGGAAGTCCACGTCGATGGACTGGGTCGCATCCTTCCCGGGATCAAGCGCCTCGGAACCGTACGATGAGAACTTGAGGGTCGGCTCGGTCCGTTCCGCATCGAGCTTGATGGGCTGTCCTTGCGCATCGATGTATCGGATTTTTCCCGAGACCAGGCGGACACTCTGATCCTTCGAAGTATTCTTCAGCTTGAGGGTCCCCGTCAGCTTGGCCGGCGAGTCGATACGGCCGGAACCCTTCTCGACCCGCTCCGTCACCTTCATCTCCTTGACCTCGCCCGTGACGATCCCGGCCTGCACCGTCACCGCGGCCGGCGTGACCGTGTAGACTTTATCCTCGATCACCACCGCAGGTCCTGACGGCTGCTTGGAGCAGCCGAGGGCGATCGCCGCCATCGCCGTGGTTACCATCATCACACCCACCCATTTCCACATCGTCGCCTCCATCTTGCAAGGACGCTGATAGTCAGCGCCTGCCGTTGTGACAATTGCCGGGGGCAGAGCTCATTGGCTCCGACTCGGCTTGTCGCTGGATCGCTCCCTCCGATCTCCTCACTTCCCGCGCGTCTGCGGCTTCCTCCCGCTCAGCGGCTGTAGGATTCCCGACCGAAGATTCCCGCGTTTTCCCCCAACTCCCCCTCCTGCACGCGCCAGGCCCCGAATGCGGCGGACCGCCTGGGCTTGGCCCTCCACGTTTGCGAGAAAGCTGTGGTCTCCCTTCCGCTTTAACCCCTCTTCAATGAGAGCCCGGAGGACGATCTGGAGGCTCACCGAGAGCTTGAGGGTGGTCGTCGCCTTCCCCGCCAAGACCCGCGCCCGGTCGAGCACGTCTTGGGGGAGAACGAGGAGGACTCTGGTCTCATTGTCAAACATCACACCACCTCCCTTCCTGCCGGCCGGGCCTCCTCACGAGAGGCCGGACTCCACTATCATTACATAAGATATAGTTGGTGTATATCATATATATGATGATATAGGTCAACTAATGAAGAACCAGCGAGATCCCGCCAATTCACTCGGTGCGGGAGTTCTTGCGGGAAACCTTATTCAAGGTGCGCGCGGAGGGTGACGGGAAGCACCAGACCTTTATCCCCATCCGAGATCTTCGATCCGGTCATCATCAATGCCGAAATGGTGGGCGATCTCGTGGATCACCGTGCGGGCGATCTCGCGCCGGATTTCCGGGGGGGTATGAAATAGCCTGAGGATCGGCTTGCGGAAAATGGTGATCGTATCGGGTAGGTTCATGTAATTGGTGGTACGCTCGGTCAGCGGTACTCCTTGGTAGAGGCCAAAGAGTGTCTGTCCTCGCTGCAAACCCATTTCCTCCCGGAGTTCCGCCGAGGGTTCGTCCTCCACGAGAATCTGGACGTTCTCCATTCGGCTGCCGAACTCTTCAGGCAGAAGGTCGATCGCTTCTCGGACAAGTTCTCGGAATTGCGATTGGGAAAACATGTCGAACGGACCCCGCAAAGCCCCTCGTGGGGTTCGGCCCCCTGCTCGGAAAACCGTACGCTTGCAATGATACATCAGGATTCCGTGGAAGTTGCAAATCCGGTTTGACACCTGCAGGGGGTTCTGATACCTTCAAGATGGAGGCTAAATCCATGAAGTTTCAAGCGATTCGGGGAGTGAAGGATATTCTCCCTGAAGAAATCGCCACCTGGCAGAAAGTCGAAGAAGTTGCTCGCCGGCTCTTTGAAAGCTACGGCTATTCCGAGATCCGCGTCCCGATTTTCGAAAGTACGGCGCTCTTTTCCCGCAGCATCGGGGAGACCACGGACATCGTCGAGAAGGAGATGTACTCCTTTGAGGATCGAAGCGGAGATCAAATTACACTGCGCCCCGAGGCTACGGCCTCCATCGTGCGCGCTTACATCGAGCACCGGCTTTTTGATCCCCCGGGGGTCGTCAAGCTTTACTGCTTTGGTCCCATGTTTCGCCACGAGCGGCCCCAGGCGGGACGCTACCGGCAGTTCTACCAGATCGACGTGGAGGCCATTGGAGGTGCGGAGCCTCTGCTCGATGCGGAGATGATCCTCATGGCCTCCGAGTTCCTGCAGCAGGTGGGGCTGGAAGGAGTCCAGATCCAGCTGAACAGCCTGGGTTGCCCTAAATGCCGGCCCGATTACCGGGCGGCTCTCCTCCGTTTTCTCAAAGAGCACGAGGAGAGTTTATGCCAGGACTGCCGCAGCCGCATTGACCGGAACCCGCTGAGGGCGTTGGACTGCAAACAAGAAAAATGCAAGGCTCTGACCGAAGGAGCCCCTCGCACCGTGGATTCCCTTTGCGCCGAATGCCGGGATCACTTCACTCAGGTGCGAGAACTCCTCGCTGCCCAGTCAGCCCCCTTTGTGTTGAACCCACGGCTGGTGCGGGGCCTGGATTACTACACCCGCACGACGTTTGAGTTCACCTCGGAAAATCTCGGCAGCCAAAACGCGGTACTAGGAGGAGGTCGTTATGACGGCCTCATTGAAGAACTGGGAGGACCTTCCACCCCGGCCATCGGGTTTGCCCTGGGGATGGAACGGCTCACGCTTCTGCTAAACACGTTGAATCGAGGAGTCCCTGCGGCCAAGCTGCAGGTCTATCTCGCCCCGCTGGGAAACGGGACTCGGCCCACGGTATTCTCCATGCTTCGGGATCTGCGGCGCCGGGGACTTCGCGTGGAGTCGGACTACGAGGGAAAAAGTCTGAAAAGCCAGCTTCGCCGTGCGGACCGTCTGGGCGCGCAGTTCGTGGTCATCGTGGGAGAAGACGAACTCGCACGAGGCACCGTCCCTGTGCGGGACATGGCCGGAAAAACGCAGGAAGAAGTTTCCATTTCCGCGCTGGGAGAGTTCCTGCAGAGGAAGATTTAGATGGACCTCTTTGATGTCCACCTGAAGGATCTGCGGGAGAAAATTGCCCCGCTGGCGGACCGGGTGCGTCCCACGACACTGGAAGAGTTTGTGGGACAGGAGCATTTGATCGGAGAGGGCAAGCCCCTCCTCAAGCTGATCCAGAAAGACGTCGTTGTCTCCATGATCTTCTGGGGGCCTCCCGGTTCCGGAAAGACCACCCTGGCCCGCATCATCTCCCTGGTTACCAAACGCAACTTCGTGGAGCTGAGTGCGGTCAGCGCGGGTGTGGCAGACTTGCGGCGGGTGGTCGAACAGGCTCGCGATGACTTAAAACTCTACAGCCGGCAGACGATCCTCTTCATCGACGAGGTGCACCGCTTTAACAAGGCCCAGCAGGACGCGATCCTTCCGTACGTGGAAAACGGCACGATCACGATGATCGGCTCCACCACCGAGAACCCGACCTTCGAGGTGATTCCCGCCTTGCGCTCCCGGTGCCACATCTTTCAATTAGAAAATCTCTCCTATGACGACATCGGAGAGATCATCCGCCGGGCCCTGATCCAGAAAGAAAAGGGCCTGGGTTCCCTCGCCGTCCAGGTCCAACCCGAAGCGATGGATGTAATGATTCTGCACGCCAACGGAGACGCACGGTACGCGCTGAACGCCCTCGAGTCCTCGGTGTACTCCGTAGAGCCCGACGAGAACGGGGTACGAGTGGTTGACCGCCAGGTGGTCGCCGACGTCACCCAGAGAAGCGCTCTCCTTTACGACAAGATGGGAAGTGCACACTACGACCACGCTTCCGCATTCCAGAAGAGCCTGCGAGGTTCCGACCCCGACGCGGCGATTTATTGGCTGGCCAAGATGATTGCCGCCGGCGAGGAGCCGCGCTTCATTGCCCGTCGCCTCATCGTTACCGCGGCCGAGGACGTTGGGAACGCAGATCCTATGGCTCTCGTGGTGGCCATGGCGGCGGCGCAGGCATCCGAATATCTCGGGTTTCCTGAAGCCCGCATCCCCCTGGCCCAGGCGGTTCTCTATGTGGCTACGGCCCCGAAGAGCAATGCCACAATCACCGCCGTGGACGCGGCGCTCTCCGATATTCAGGAGGGAGGGAAAAGCTTTCCCGTTCCCAAGCACCTGCGTGACTCCCATTACCGCGAGGCCAAAAAGTACGGTCACGGTGTCGGGTACATTTATCCTCATTCCCGCCCGGAAGAAGCCAGAGAACAGAGCTATCTGCCCGCAGAGCTTATCGACCGAATCTACTACAAGCCTGGCCCTCGGGGTGTGGAAGGCCAGCGGGGCCGCCCGAGAAAACCCCGCTCTACTGCCCCAGCCCCTCTAAAACCTTCTGACCCGAATGAATCCTCGTGATCGTTTCGGAACAGCGATAGGTCTCTTGTGAACACAGCCCAGGTCTTCCCCATCTTCTTCCCTGTCTTCACGCTGCTGGCAGTGGGATATTGTTTCGGCAAGTTCAGAAAAATCGATTTAAATTCCCTGACTGAGCTGGTCATCTACGTCGCTTCCCCCTGCCTGGTCTTCAGCTCCGTGTCCCAGAGACACTTTGGCGGTACGGATTTCCTTGTCCTCGGCGGGTCGGCGGTTTTCGTGATCCTGGGGGTAGGAGCGATTGCGTTCGTCGTGGCCCGGCTGCGCGGAATCGAGGACCGCGGGATTTATCTGGCCAGCATGTTCATGAACTCCGCCAACCTCCCCTTCCCGCTGGTGCTTCTGGCCTTCGGTGAGGTAGGACTGGCCCGGGCGATCATGTATTTTTTGATCGTAAGCCTCCTGCAATTTTCCCTGGGAGTTTATCTGGCCACTTTCCAGCGTTCTCTGAGTCCGATCCTCCGCTTCCCGATTCTCTATGCTTTTTTTGCAGCTCTTGTGGTGAGCATTGGGAAGATCCCAATCCCCTCTGTCGTCCTGGTCCCCATTAACATGATGGGGAATCTCGCCATTACGATGATGGTTCTTGCCCTGGGTTATAAAATCAGCACCTTGAAGGCGCGCTCCATCGGGCTCCCGCTCGCCACAAGCGCTTTGAGAATTGGAGGAGGATTTTTATTGGGACTGCTCTTTGTGGAGATCTTCCACGTGAGCGGTCTGAACCGGGCGATTATTCTCTTGGATTCCGCGATGCCTTCGGCGGTCTTCAACTTCGTCCTGGCCGAGAAGTATCGCCTGAGTCCCGAGCTGGTTGCTTCCACAATTCTCATCTCCACACTGGTCAGCCTGATCACGACCCCGATCCTCCTGGGCTACTTGCTCTCCTCGCCATAATTCCCTCTCGGGGGGAGAGTCCTTCAGCTTTCTTGATTTCCCTCGCCCCCTGTTGGGGGAGAGGGCCAGGGTGAGGGGTCCTTTTCCCAAAAGTCCCTTGAATTCACAGGGGAGTGTGCTAAGGTTTGAAAAGGATCCGGATGCGTGGGAGGATGCCGACATGAAGCGTAGCGCTGCCGTCGCAGGGGCTTTTTATCCGTCGAAACCCTCGGTTTTGCGGGAGATGGTGCAGGGGTTCCTGAATCCGGATGCTCCCAAAGAGTCTGTCTTGGGCATCGTGGTCCCCCATGCGGGATTCATTTATTCGGGTCCCGTGGCCGCCGCGACGTACTCCGGCATCGTGTCGGCAGACACCTACATCTTGATGGGTCCCAATCATACCGGCAGAGGGGAGCGGGTCGCACTGATGGCTTCCGGCTCCTGGGAGACTCCCTTGGGAGAAGTTCCCATCGATAGCGCGGTGGCCGCCGACCTTCGCAGGGCGAGTTCCTTGATTGCCGAAGATGCCCAGGCCCACCGGGAGGAGCACTGCCTCGAAGTCCAGCTCCCGTTTTTGCAGTGCCTGACCACGGGGTTTCGTATCGTTCCCCTGTGCCTGTCGCGCCTGAGCTACCCGGAGTGCGAGCATCTCGGGAAGGCCGTTGCCGGGGTCATGCGTTCTTACAGCTTCAGTAAAGAAGTGATCCTGGTTGCCAGTAGCGACATGAACCACTACGAATCACAGGAAATTACCTTCGAGAAAGATCACAAGGTCATCGACGTGCTCCTCACCTTGGATCCGGAAGCGTTTTTCCGGTCCGTGCGGGAGTACCACGACAGCATGTGCGGCTATCTCCCCGCGACGGTGTTGCTGGTGGCCGCCCGAGAGCTGGGCGCCCGCGAGGCAAAGCTGGTTTCCTATGCGACCTCGGGGGATGTCAGCGGCGATACGGAACAGGTCGTGGGCTATGCGGGAATTTTAATTCAATAGGAGAATTCATGACGTCCGAAGTGCGCGTGCGATTTGCCCCCAGTCCCACGGGGCACCTTCACATCGGTGGGGCACGGACCGCTCTCTTCAACTGGTTTTTTGCCCGTCATCACAAAGGAACCTTCATCCTGCGCATCGAAGACACTGACTTTTCGCGCTCGACGGAAGAGTCCATCGAGGGAATTATCGGGGGCCTTTCCTGGCTGGGGGTGGACTGGGACGAGGGTCCCTACCGTCAGAGGGAACGCCTGCCCCTCTACCAGGAGCACGCCGAGCGTCTCCTCAAAGAAGGGAAAGCCTACTACTGCTACTGCACCCCGGAGGAGCTGGATGAGAAGCGCAAGCAGGCCATGGCCAGCGGTGCCAAACCCAAGTACGACGGCACCTGCCGCGAGCGCACCTCTCCGGTTCCGGGCCGCAAGCCCGCATTGCGCTTTCGTGCCCCTCAAGAAGGCACCACCGTGGTCCACGATCTGGTGCGCGGAGAAGTGGTCTTCGAGAACAAGGAACTCGATGACCTGATCATCCAGCGCTCGGACGGCACTCCGACCTACAACTTCACCGTGGTCGTGGATGATGTCACGATGAAGATTTCCCACGTGATCCGCGGCGATGACCACCTGGCCAACACGCCCCGGCAAATTCTCCTGTACCAGGGGCTCAGCTACCCTCAGCCCGCTTTCGGCCATATTTCGCTGATCCTGGGCACGGACAAAGCACGTCTGAGCAAGCGCCATGGAGCCACCTCCGTCCTGTCCTATCAGGAAATGGGCTACCTTCCCGATGCCATGGTGAACTATCTGGTGCGCCTGGGCTGGTCGCTTGGCGATCAGGAAATATTTTCCCGGGAAGAGATCATCGAGAATTTTTCTCTGGAGAAAGTAACGCTGTCGGCGGCTGTGTTCAACCCGGAGAAGCTTCAATGGCTCAACAGCCACTACATCAAGACGGCTCCCCCTGAGAAGTTGGCCGACCTGCTAACCCCCTTCCTTATCAAAGAGGGAGTGGATCCGAGCGTGCTGCAAAATGACCGTGAGGACCTGGTGCGAAAGATCCCGTCTCTTCAAGAGAGAGCCAAGACGCTGGTGGAGATGGCTCAGAAGGCCAAGTTTTACTACGTGGAGGACGTGGACCTGGACCCGGCGGCAGCAAAAAAGTTTCTCAAGCCTGCACTGTCTC
>DATEAK010000124.1:0-2501 GCA_035288405.1 bacterium
TATCCCAGAGTCTCCAGAAGCTTGCCATAGCCCGTGATTTTCTCGCGAATGCCCAGGGTCTTCAGACCCCACCAGGCCATGGACTGGATGCTGGAGACTGCACAGGCGCCCGTGTCTTCCTCGATGGCCCGCAGATTGCCCACGACGGCCCAGCGGCCGCAGGGGAGATAAATTCCCTGGATGCCGTCCGCGGTGCGGAATGCTTCGAGGGCGAGTTTGTAGGAAGCGTGGAAGGGGATGCGGGTGAGATCCACGTTCTTGACGACTCCAAGACTCTTGACGGCCGCCACTTCGAAGCCGTTGCCTTCCAGAAATTTCTTCAGAATCAGGTTTCTCTCTTCAGTGTAGGGACTGGCGATGGCAATCCGCTTGGCTCCCACGGCGCGCAGTCCGTCCATGGCCGTGGTGACCGAAGTGCTGGCGGGTTTCCCTGTCAGTTCCCGAATTTCCGAAATGATCTTCTGATCGCTGCCCACTCCCTTCAAAGCGATGATCGGATCGCCCCCGGAGATGATCACCCCGGCGTCTTCCTCAGCAAGTTTTTTGGCACCTTCGATCATGATACCCGCAGCTCTTTCGAATTCCGAGGGCACCAGCTGCTGAACGTTGAGGGTCAGCGTGACGGTGATGACTCCTTTGGGCAAAATCTTGTCAAACTCATAGGCGCCCGTGTCGTAAATGGCGGGGCATACGTGACCGATTTTTCCGCGCCAGCCGTAGTACATGGAGTTCCTCCCTTTCGGAGTGCACGATTCATCTCGATTTCCCCCCAGCTCTATGGGTACCGCCCGGGAAGGCCGGGGACAATCGTGCTTAAAAGGTTGAAGACCTCGATCAGGCTTTCTCCTTGTGCCAGACCGAGCGCTTTGTCCTGCAGGTGACTCACTTGCGCCGGTGAAAGCACACGAGCGGCCAGGGATCGGAATTTTGCTTCCAACTCTTGCGTGCTCATGGGAGCATCCGGATCTCCTTTGGGAGCATCCACCCTGTGGGTAAGTTCTTTTCCTCCCTTCAGGTACACGGTAACCTGAGTGGGACGGAACTTGGGATAGAGCGGGTCAAGAGAGGAATCTCCCAGGAGCCGGACTTTGCCGACCAGGTCATGAACTGCGGGATCTGCAATGCGCGACGAAGTGAGCTGCTCCAGTCCCAGCGCTCCGTCCATGAGGGTTACGGCCACAAGGAACGGCAAGCTGAACTGGCATTCAATCGGGTTACTGGTGGGAGAAGTTTTCAGGTGACCGACAAACGCGGCAGCGCGAGTCGTAGTTCTCACTTCGACGGCTTCGACCTCTGCAGGTCTGATCACCTGGCGGCGGCAAATTTTTAGAAGCGCGTCGATGGCGCCGTGAGCATGGCGGCAAACCGGGTAGGGCTTGTAGTAGACCTGGCTCGTCGTATATTCTTCTCCCAAACCGCTCGTTACCAGCGATAAGACCGCTTCTCCTCCCATGAAGCAGAAACCTAGATCGTCGGGTCCCGTTCCCTCGAGGATTGCCGGGCTCCCGCTAAGTCCCCGGCCTGTCAACAGAGCCGCCTCCACTCCAGCCCGGGCACCGAAGCCCGCGTGCAGAGGCTTGCCGGGATGTCCTCCCCAGAGATTTGTTTTGTGTGAAAGGGGGGCCAGAAGTGCGGCCATTCCTAAAGCTCGCGCGGTTTGATCCGCAGTGAATCCCAGGAGCTTGGCACAAGCCGCAGCAGCCCCGAGAGCACCTGCAGTGCCTGTGGCCAGGCAGGGGTCGAGCTGTCCGGGATGGTACATGGCGCGGGCGGCACGGTTGGCGACTTCGTAGCCCACAAGCACCGCGGTAAGGAAGAGGTCGCCGGTGCTGCCGGTTTCCCTGGCCACCGCCAGAGCTGCGGGAATCACAGTGCAGGAAGCGTGGATCCCGCCTGCCGAGTAACCATCAGCAAATTCCCACAGGTCCGCCATGGTTCCGTGGATCAGGGCAAACAGTGGTGGAGGAGACAGGGCAAAGGGGGCCGGGAGAGATTCCTCACTCCCCTGATAGGTTTTGCTCAGAATCCGGAGGACCTCTTCGCCCTCGCGGGTTCCAACACCTCCCAGGATGATCCCCAGTGTGTCGGTCCAGCACCAGGTGATCTTTTCCCGAATCGAAGCGGGAACTTGAGCCCAGTGAATACCGGCGCAAAACTCGGAAAGTTTCAGTGTGGAAGAATCATTCTCCATGATTACCTGGCGTCATATGACGGGGGAAGCGGCGATGTCCTTCCTTGTAGCAAAATTGGATAACGAAAGACAAGAGGAATTTAGCGGGTCTTTCTCCCCTCGATGTCTTTTGAAGCTCGATCGAACCGCAGAACGTTCACGGCCCTTTCTGGACACACGCGAGGAACTGGATTCGCTGAGAAATCAAGTGCTTCTTCGTGTTTTTCGGTCTATACTGGTGCCGCTTCTGAAAAATGCGAACGGCGGTGAAGCATGGCGCAAGTGGAGAGACAAGAGACAGTTTTGTATATCCTCCAGAACCTGCGCAGCT
>DATEAK010000125.1:0-2709 GCA_035288405.1 bacterium
CAGAGGAATCATACGCGGATTGCAGGGCTTCCGGGTCCGTAAGCTTGAGCACTTTCGCGATCGACGCCTTGGCTTTGTCCGGATTCTTTTCCACGAAGTGGATGGCTTCCGCCAACCCTGCTACGAATCTTTGCACAAGTCCCGGCTGCTCCTTCAGGATTTTCGAGTTCGTGTGCAGAGAGCTGTAAATGAACGGAATGCCCAGATCGTTCAGGTTGTAAATCAAATTGAAGCCGTCCTTCTTGCCGCGGACGTCCAAAGGAGGCCCGACCGGAGTAGCCTGGATGACGTCCATGACCATGGCCTGATATTTTTCGGGCTGGCTGCCCCCGATGGAGCGGATCGTCACCTCTTGTTCCGTCAGATTGAACTTTTTGAGGAGTGCCAGTGCCACCCGGTGATCCAGATCACCGGTTCGCGACACCCCGATGCTCTTCCCCCGCAAATCCTCGACCTTCTTGACATCCTTGCGCGCCAGGAGCACCCAGGGGAGCCCCACGTGCGGGGAGGCCACGAGCTTGGCGTCCATTCCCGTGGCCATGCCGGGGATCGTGGCGACGGCGGCGCAATAGAGAAACTGGACCTGATTGGAGGCCACAGCCGCCAGGGCGGCCGGGGCCCCCCGGATAGCGGCGTGATTCACCTTGATCCCGTATTTGTCAAACAGGCCGTTGTCCAGTGCCGCATAGAAGTGGACGAAGCCACCGGTGGTGGCGCACGTAGCGGCCGCTACCGTCACCGCCGCCTCGCCCGGCTTGGCCAGGTAGGGATTGGCTTTGGCTGCAAGAGGGACGATCCAGCTAGTGGCCGCCACCATCATGACTACCCCTAGACTGATTGGAACTCGACGGATAAAACTACATCGATACCAAGACTTCCTGCTGGACTTAGTCAGATTCATGCTTCTTCCTCCCTTACCGGCCTGTTGCCTCTAGAGACTCTGTAAACAGAAACGCCACAAACCCTATAATTACCGGGAACACGACTCCTCACAGAGTGCTCGGAACATTCCTTTGGAAAGCTCCTCCCGCGTGCAATCCATTGGAAAAAGACAAACGAATCACTCAGGATGATGCAGAATCTTGAAGACCGCTCCAACAAGAACTGGAACGATCGATGGTTACAAAACCTCAGGAAGCGCTTTTTAGGGAATTGCTCTTTACTAGCACGAAGTAAATCCACTGTAAAGATATATTTCGTGAATCTCCAGACAGTCAACATGAGTCAATCCCTGCTTCCGCAATGTGAGAAGGGATCGTTCCGCATTCTCTCAAGCGCGGGACACTTTCACGCGGATGCAGGAATCGATCGCGGCGGACACCATGTCCATCCTCTCCAGGTTCAAGGGGAGCAAGCTGTTGAAATGGGCGCCGTTGTTCCGTCCGATGGGCCTGTTCTTGGCCCAGTGCCCGAAGATTCCCGAGATCCCGATCACCTCGGGATGAATGCATTCGGTCACTTTGGCCCTCCCTTTCACCTTCCCGGCCACGGACTCCACGGTGATTAGATCTCCCGTATGAATTCCACGCGCTCTGGCCGCGTCGGTATGGAGGAGGACCTTGTTCGCATAGGGGTGACGTTCCGTGAGATCGACGAGCCAGGGATTATCCGAAGTGTTCGACAACGAATGAAAGGGGACCTTGTAGCTCACCGCGTAGAGGTGCTCCCCGTTGCCGTGCTCTTTAAAGTCAGGACAGGGCTTCCAGAAAGGAACCGGCAGGTAATCGGAAGTATCCCATTCCAACCCCATCTTCTTCATGAGCTCCGCCACGTCTTTGCCCACGTCGATGAAAAACTCAAAGTAGACGGGGAAGCGGCAATCGAGAAATACACGGGAATACATTTCCGGAACCGTCCGCTTGCGCCGCAGCGAGCCGTTTTTCTTGAACCAGTCCAGGCCGTGTTCCTCTCCAAAGGCGCTGCGCGCCCGGCAATCGCAAATTTCGTCCCAGCGGTAGGGACGGGAGGGATCCAGGCGGGTCCCATTCTTCAGCTTGTAGTTAATGTTCAGGATCTCGTAAAAGTCCCGGCGGAAGCCGACCCGCTCGCTCAGTTCGAGAAGGACTTCTGCCCAGTGCCGCGCCTGCCCGTACGGTTTGACGACCGGCTGGCGCACACCCCAGAACCAGTAGTCGATTTCGGGGAGCAGGTCGAAGCGGTTCGGGAAGATATCGAGCCTCTCCAGGTCGTGCGTGTCCGGCAAAACAATGTCGGCAAACTCGGCGGTCTCGTTAAACTCCCGGGTGATGGAAACGGTGAACGGAATATTTCGCAGCGCCTGGGCGGTCTCTTCCGGAGCCACGCGGCTCATCATCGGGTTGGCCCGAAAGACGATCAATATTTCCGGGTCGTACGGGATCTGGTATTTCTTGTGATCCTTGAGAGAGAGCCCCACCGCGGAGCTCACGCTGCAAGAGATGGGGAAGAGTTCCCTTAATTCGAGCAGTTCGGGAGGCGCCACATCCGTCGGGCGATAGACGCTGGAATGGTGGATTTTCCCTGTCACCATGAGACCGTCCGGGCCCGGTACGGGAGCCCAGCTCTGATTGGGACCCACGGCATCGGATCCCTGAGCACCGCCGGGGACATAAAGAGAGCCCACCAGGAGATTCAAAAGCTGAATCGCGATGTGGGTCTGCGTTCCGTGTTTGTGCGCAAAGGCGCCGCGGTACGCATGGACGGCAGCCGGGCGAAACGGCAGGGTTTCTC
>DATEAK010000126.1:0-5402 GCA_035288405.1 bacterium
CCCGCGTAGCGCTGCTCAATGGAAACCACCACCATGCCGAAGCCGCCGGCCGCCGCGGGCACCGAGTAGACCCCCTTGATTCCCGGCAACCCCAAGGCGTCCAAATCATCCCAGATGCGAGCCGAGCGGGCAATGCCGAAGAAGAGGTTCTGTTCGCAGGAGGGGTGATCGGCCATCAGAGCACTGGTCATGATCGGGTTGTTGCGATGCCGGATGCATTTGATATCAACATACGGAGTGGCTGCGCCGGGCCGGCCGTAATACCCTTGAAACTCCCCAAAGGGTCCTTCCTCTTTGTAAGCATGAGGGTAGCAAAATCCTTCCATGACGATTTCGGCCTGGGCCGGAAAACACAACCCGGTCACATCTCCTTCCACGACCTCCACCGGCCGTCCCAAAATCCCCCCGGCATATTCGTACTCGGAGATGTTCTTTGGAAATCCCATGGCCCCCACGATCAGGAACAGAGGATCCATCCCGTGCACCACGGCCACCGGCGCCGGCTCGTTTTTGGACCAATGGCGCTCGATATCGAGAAGAGCATCCTTGCCCGGAGAGATGTAGAGGCCGATTTCGTGCTTGCTCTGCACCATCTGGCGGTAGACCCCGAAGTTGATGCGGCCGTTCTCTGGATCCCGGGTAATCCCCATGTCCGCCGTGCCGATGTAGCGCCCGCCATCCAAGGGCCAGAACTTGGGAACGGGAAATTTCAAAATATCGATGTCGTCTCCACGTAAAATGTTTTCGTTTACGGGAGCATTCTTCCCGTCCACCACTTTCGGGGGAATGCGGCGCTTGTAGAGATCCCGAGTCCTGGTAATCATTTCCATCAAGGGGAGCCCCGTGGGCATGCGCAGGGCCAGAGCAATCCGGTTCAGGCTCGATCCCACAACATTGGAAAGGACCCTGTACTTCGGGTCATGGTCCTTGATTTTCTCAAACAACAGGGCGGGGCTGCCTTCCCGTTTGCCCACCATGTACGTGAGAGCCCCGATCTCTTCGTCCCAGTTGATTTCTTCCTGAACCCGTTGCAGTTCCCCGATCTCTTCAACCTTCTTGAGCCATTCCCGCAAATCCGTCATGATGTCTCCTTAAACTCGTTTCCTCGCTCTTAGCTATCGCTTCCTAGTCTTCTACAGGCTTCCACATGAATCCGTACATCCAGTTGCCGTTGGGCTCCCGCCTCAACTTTCGCGTGACCATCTTGACCTTCATGCCGTCTCTGACCTCTTCCGGTTGGCAGTCCACGAGCTCCGTGGGACCGATATAGATCCCCTCCTTCAGCTTGACCATGGCGAAGATCCGGGTATCCCCGTACATCTCGTAGCCGTGCATGGGCTGCAGGGGAAACCTCTTGGACTCCGGGTGGTGGACGAAGAGTTCCCCCTCATGGCTGAACTCGTAGTCTTCCAGATCGCGGGAGTTACACTTCCCGCACACGCCGCTTTCACGACTGGGCCACCAGAGCTGCCCGCAGCTCTTGCAGCGGGAACCCACGAGGCGATACCTTTCATCTTTCTGGCGCCACTTTTTCGTGGTTCTCAGAACCCCCACTCTGTATATAGGCTCAGGAAACATTTAATCCCTCCTATCGGACTCTCCGTTCACTCCTTCGACAAGCTCAGGGCGAACGGAGGAAGGCTTGAAATAATTGATCATTATCCGTTCGTGGTGAGCCTGTCGAACCACGAAAAGGACTTTCTAACTCCTTCGGAGAACCATCGCAGCCGAGGATGCCATTTCCCCCTGCATACCCACGACCACGCAGACATCCGCCTTGGGAACCTGCCTCTCCCCGGCTTGCCCTCTCATCTGCACCACCGCTTCGTAAATTCCGTCCGACTGGTTCGAGCCCGAGGTGACGCCAAAACCGCCTCTGCCGCCGTCGGTACCCACCGGAAACTTGCCGTCCAGAGCCGTTTCTCCTTCGAGAATGAAATCGATGGCCTTGCCCGGCGGAGGCACCTGGGTGGCCTGCAGCGTCGGGACCAAAGAGGTAAGGTGGGACTCGAAGAGCTCGCCGAAATTCACTTCTTCGGGCCTGACTCCAGCCATCTTGTACGCTTCCTCCACGGCAAGATGACAGGCAGCGAAATCTCCCGCATCGTAAGCAGCCAGTTCTGGAACGGGATAATACATCTGGTTCGACAAAAGATGGGAATTACACTTGTAGGAAATCCCGTCCATATAGATGGGAGCGTCCGTATATTGTTTGGCCTCAGAAGCAGGAACCACGATGAAAGCCGAAGCCCCTTCCACCGGAGGCGCTCCCGGCAGTCGCTTCCAAAATTCCGGGTTGATCTCCCCGCTGCCGGGCTCCAGCTCCCAGATGTTCATGAGATCTTCCTTAGACCGGACCGGGCAGGGGATTCCGTACAGCGCCGATTTGGGGTTGCGGTTTGCGTACCAGTACATCTGGATCCGGTAGGTGGCCAGAGCTTCCAGCACCTTGCGGGTCCCATACTTCTTGTAATACATGGCCTGAAGCAGAGTCTGCAGTTGCATGTGATCGAATCCGAGGCTGGCGTCATAGTCCGCGTCGCCGCCAATGGCGCGCTTGTCTCCGAAGTTGAGCAGGTCCCACCTCTTATCAAACCCGACCACCAGAACCCGGTCATAACGACCGGAGGCCACCAATCCGAAAGCATCGTGAGCGGACACGCCGGCGCCCACACAGTTGGCGCACAACGCGGTCACCCCCACGGGATGAAGCCCCAGCAGATCGGAAACGACGGGTCCGATGCCGCCGGCTTCGAGGCTCGACTCCCCGTGATAATTGGCGATGACGTACTGGATGTCTTTCGGATCGAGCCCTTTCTCCACATTGGCAATGGCGTCATAAGCCGCATCGGCGACATATCTCTTCCAGGACATTCGATCGGCGTTGGCCAGGAAAGCCCGGTTCCTGGGCGTGATGCCGACTCCGGCAATTGCAACTCGTCTCATGTTTCGCCTCCCGGGTCAAATGTAGAGCGGATTCGAGTCTTGGATGTACTTGTACTCGAACCGGCTGGAAGTCGCATAATCCACCATGGCCTTGCGCTTGTAAAGGGAATCCGCCAGTGGGATTGCGGGCCTCTTCTTCTCAATGGCAGGAGTCACTTCAAGGCTCAAAGCATCGCTGCCGGCTCCGAAGCCGTAGGTGGCCAGCAAGATCCGTTGCTTCGGCTTGGCAGTGTCCAGAACGTGAATAAGCCCAAGCAGAGCCGAAGCGGCTCCGCAATCTCCAATCACAGGCGCAATGACCCCGGGTTCGATCTGCTCCCGCGCAAAGCCGAGCCTTTCCCCGATGCTGAACGGGGCGAACCCGAAAGGCTGCTGAAAGACCGCGTAGTCATAGTCCCGGGGCTTGAGATTCAGCTCTTTCATCAGCGCATTCGCCGCATGGCTGACGTGATCCGCGAAGCCGATCTCCCAGGCGGGATAGAGTTCTCCTCCCACCCCGATGTTCTGGATGTACCTGTCTCCCTCCACCCGGAAGAAGTCGCTCAGATCGGAAGCGTAGGAAGAGGTCCCCACAATCTCAGCAAGAGGGTCCTGCGTCCCGATGACAAACGCGGCGGCTCCGGCCGAGGCCGTATACTCGTAAAACCGACCGGGGCTGGTGTGGCGGTTCAGCGTATCCGCGCCCACAGCGAGTGCCGCTCTAGCCATTTTGGAGTTCACCAGGCCCAGGCAAATTTGCATCGCCGTGCTTCCCGATTTTCCCGAAAACTGCACGTCTCCTCCCATCACGGCGGGACCGGTTCCCAAGGCCTGGGAGAGCACGGTCATGGAAGGCTTGGAATCGTACGGATTCGTACAGGTCCCCAGAAAGAGGGCATCGATGACCTCCCGCTGAACTCCGGCATGCTCCATCGCATTCCGGGACGCCTCGATGGCCAGCGTGATCGTGTCCTCGTTGGGCTGCAAGACCGCCCTCTCGTTGACCTTGAGGACGTCCTTGATTTTGTCCAGCGAAATGTTTCTCCAGACCCGGTGGATCTCCTCGACGCTGACCCGATGATAAGGAATCGCCGCTCCGTATCCCGTTATTCCCGCCACCTTTTGTCTCCTTACTCCATCCTGAGTTCTTCACTGACTTCATCTTTGCACATTACCGAAGCACGCGAAAGGCTACCGCCTCCACTCCCTGGGGGTTCTTGACGACCTCGGCACGGACCGGGAGACCCGCCAGACTGTATTCCCAGATGGATTCCGGCGCCGAGAGATCAAAGTCCGGAAGAATCGCCATGCCGGACACCAGAGGCCCCTCCTCGAGTTTCACAGTGCCCTGCACAAATCGGAGGCCCATCATCCGGTGCTCTCCCGTAGAGGCAAACAGCAGGGTTCCTTTCCCGCTCACCGGCGCCCAAACCAGCCCGCCGCTTCCGCACTGCGAGCAGATGCCTTGCGGCGGAAACTGGAATGTCCCGCAGGCCTCACATTTCCGGCCCATGATCTTCCCCTGCTTGAGGTACGAGTAGAATTGGTTTACCACCGTCTCCAAGAGACTCTACCTCCCGTAAATATGGATCACCCCATCCCGGGCAGCCCCGCAATCGAACAAGAGAGCGACTTCAGGCACCGGCCGGACCTGATTCGCCCCCGCCTCGCCGCGCAGTTGTTTGACCAGGTGATACGTGCCGATGGCTCCCACGGAACCCACCACGAGACCCGTACTGGCGCCTCCGCTGGTATTGACCGGCTTGTCGCCCTCAAACGTCGTGCGGCCGTCGACGATGGCCTTCCAACCCTCTCCTCGACCGAAGTAACCGAAATCCTCCAGCGGGATCAGATACTCGGAGGGCGCAAAGTCGTACATTTCGACAATGTCGACATCACTGGGGATTACTCCCGCCATCTCGTAGGCCTGGCGGCTCGCCTCCACGATGAAGGGCTGTGTGTACATCGGCTCCGAAAGAGAAGTGCCGTGAGCGTTGCCCGTGCCTAACACGTGGATAGGTTTTCTCGAAAACCGGCTCGACATCTCCGCCGCGCACAAAATGAGCACGGCGCCCCCATCGCAACGCCGGGGCCCGTCCCACAATCGCATGGGCCAGTAGGAAACCGGATTATGAGAAGGAGAGCGCAGAAACTCCCGGGGATTTTCAAACCCCGCTTCGGCGGCCACTTCCTCCAAGGTGCGGTTCCAATAAGTTTTCGGATTGAGATGGCCGTTTCGGATGTTGGAGAGGAGCCGGGCATCGAGCACATCAAGCAAGGTGTCGGGACCCAGCCCATATTGTTTCCCATAAGCGATGAGCCACTGGCTCAAGACCATATCCTGAATCGAGAGCTGCGGCATCTCCCACGCTTGATCGTAGTGGCAGTAGATGCCGGCGAGTCTTTCCTCGTTGGTCATTTTTCGAGGCACGCCGGGGTCTTTGGACCCGAACTTGGCATTGTTGATTTCAGTGCCG
>DATEAK010000127.1:0-19576 GCA_035288405.1 bacterium
CGCATTCCACCACCTGGGTGTGTTTGCCTACTCCCAGGAAGAGGAAAGCATCGCGGGCCGCATGGAAAATCAGGTCTCCCCGAAGCTGGCGCAGCGGCGCCAAGACGCTCTCATGAAACTGCAGACGGAGATTTCCGCGCGCCTGAATCGAAAGATGCTGGGCACCATTCAAAAAGTGCTGGTGGAAGGAATCTCCGAGGAGAGCGATCTTCTTCTCCAGGGGCGCCTGGCCACCCAGGCCCCTGAAATCGACGGTGTCGTTTACCTGAATGAAGGCACTGCTTCACCGGGGCAGTTCGTCCGCGTTGAGATCACCGATTCCCACACCTACGACTTGGTCGGCCGCATTCTTTCCTCCCCGTAGCTGCATAGCCCGCGCCTCCTGCCAGCGCTGCTGGTATCCTCCCACCGCAACAAAACCGATTGACTCCCGCAAAAGCCTGTGGTACCGATGGCTCATTCCTGGCTCTGAAGCAGGCAATCCGACTCATCTCCAGTAGAGGGATGGCCCCTTTAACGCGTTACCGGACGACGCCCGGCGATCCGCTCCACGCGATCACTCAGGAGGAATCGCACAAATGTCCCCCCGCTTCGTTGATCTCTCCTATGAGATCTACAACGAGATGCCCGTCTTTCCCCGCATCTATCGCCCCTTCATCGGTACTCATAGGGGGCACGCGGATACACAGCGCCCGGGGGGTGTCTCCTCCCACACAAGTATCATCATCACCGGAGACCACGCAGGAACTCACATAGATTCCACCTTACACTTCAACCCTCGCGGGGAAAGCGCGGAGAAGATCCCTCTGGATGCGGTGTATGGACCTGCCACGGCTCTGGATCTATCCCATAAGAAAGCGAAAGACCCGGTTTCCGCAGATGAGGTGGCCGGAACTCTTGAAAAGCACGGGATCGACCCGCGGAGCTTGAAGGTTCTTCTTTTCCGCACCGGGGCCTCCGACATCTACCAGAAACCCGAGTACTTCGACCACTATCTGGAGTTTCAGCGGGATACGGTGAACTGGATGCTGGACCACGGGATCAAGACTTTCGGGGTGGACGCATCCACGATCGACCATGCGCAGAATCGTGCTACCCACATGTTGGTGCGAGAGCGCGAGTATTATCACATCGAAAACTTGGCCAACGTGGATCAGGTCATCGGGAAACGTTTTACCTTTATCGGATTCCCTCTTAAGCTCCGAGGAGCCAGCGCCTCACCGATCCGGGCCGTCGCGGTCTTTCCCGACGAAGAAGAGGGAATCTTATAAAAACAAGAAGGACCTTCCGTAGTCGCGCGTAAAGACCGGGCAGGACGGAAACCCCAAAAAGGACTATATTAAAAGGAGATAGTCCCCTTGGACAGGGTGGTTGACCTCCAGTTCATCCGGGAGGCGGGAGGGCGGTAGGGGAAGAGGGATCGCAGATTCACCTGCCGGATGCCCCCTGTTGGGGATGCAAACGGGAGGATCCGGTCATGGAAGTAAGAATCGGCAAGGTAATGAACTACTTCGAGCGGATCGGTGTGGCTGTCATCGAGTTGGAAGACACCCTGCACGTAGGAGATTTCCTCCACTTCTCGGGTCACGGCGCTAACTTCGAGCAGGCGGTGGCTTCCATGCAGATCGAGCACCAGCCCGTCACTAAAGCCGGTGCCGGCCAGTCGGTGGGACTCAAGACCGATGCCCACGTCCGCCGCGGTACTCTGGTCTACCGCAAATCGTAGCCAGGATTGGCCGCAGACACCGATTCATGACCTGTATTCTTCGTGCCAGGCCATCTGAATCGCCTCGAGTTTTCCCTCGCTGGAAGCTTTCGGGTCATCGCTGAAATTCGGCAGCTCGGTGACCCAGCGGTGCAGGTCCGTAAACCGAACGGTGAGAGGGTCCAATCCCGGGAATTTTTCATGAAGCGCGATGGCGATTTCCTCCACATCATCCCAGGCGAGGTTCATTCCCGTGCCCTCTTCAGTCCCCTTGGATATTTCGGGTTGAATCCGGAATGTTCACGACGACTTCTCCATCGCCGACGAGCGTGGCCTGGCACCCCAAGCGGGATTTGAGAGTAAGGCCATCGGCCATATCGAGGCGATCTTCCTCGTCCTCACCGATCTCCGAGAGCTGGTCCATCCCCTGCTCCACAATGACGTGGCAGGTGGTGCAGGCGCAGAATCCGCCACAGTTGTGATCCAGAGGAACCCCGTGAGCCAGAGCCACATCGAGGATCGATTCCCCCTTCTGAGCCTCAACGCTGACTCCCTCGGACTTAAAGGTCACCTTCGGCATCGTCCCGATCCTTCTTTACTCACAGACCCGAGAGACTCTTGTTCTGCAGAGCCTGCTTGACCGCCTTGTCCATGATAAGCTCGGCCAGATGGTAGGTGGCCTGATTGAGTTTTTCCATCCGTTCCCGGATCAGGAGGTGGTCAATCCCTTCCCGAGCCTCTTTCAAATCACTCAACGCGGCCTTGATTCCTTCCCTCTCCTCGCTGGAAACCAGGGTGCCGTTTTCCGCCAGGGATTTCTCGGTCGCTCGGATCACGCTGTCCGCTTCATTTCGAGAGTCGATGAGCTGGCGCTCATGAATATCACTCTCGGCGAACTCGATGGACTCCATAAGCATCCGTTCCACCTCTTCGTCCGTCAGTCCGTAGGAAGGCTTCACCTCCACGGATTGGGCCTTGCCCGTGCGCACGTCTCGGGCGGCCACATTCAGGATACCGTTCGCGTCGATCAGGAAGGTCACCTCGATTCGCGGGATCCCGGCCGGCTGAGGTTCGATCCCTTTGAGTTGGAAGCGAGCCAGGCTGCGGTTATCTTTGGCCAGTTCACGTTCCCCCTGGAGCACGTGAATTTCCACGGAAGTCTGCCCGTCCACAAAGGTGGTGAACATTTCCTTGGCGCTGCTCGGGATCGTGGAGTTTCGCGCGATAAGACGCGCGACGGCCCCCCCGTAAGTTTCAATGCCCACCGACAGCGGGACTACGTCCAGAAGGAGCATATCCGTGGTACCGCCCGCGAGAATGTCGGCCTGGACGGCCGCTCCCAGCGCCACCACCTCGTCCGGGTTCAGCTCGCAGTGAGGAGGCCTGCGAAACGTTTCCTCCACGAGGCGGCGCACGAGAGGAATCCGGGTGGAGCCTCCGACGAGAACCACTTCTTCGATCTGGTCCGCCGCAAGATTTGCGTCAGCCAAGGCACGGCGACACGGCCCCAGAGTTTTTTCCAGCACGGGAAGGACGAGGTTTTCAAATTCGCCGCGGGTCATGGTCCGGAGAAATTCACTCCTCTTGCCGGGAAGCGGGAGCCGCAACACGGCTTCCGGCTCGAAAGAAAGTCGGCATTTGAGTTGCTCGACTTCATCCCGCAGGGCCTGCAGCATTTCCGGAGTGTCCCTCACACTCACGCCCGTCTGCGCGATGATTTCCGTCGCCAGCGTCTCCATCATCAGGTGATCGATGTCGTCCCCCCCGAGATGAGTGTCCCCGCTCGTAGACAGCACCTCGAAGATCCCCTCCTTCAGTTTCAAAATCGAAACGTCGAAGGTGCCTCCCCCCAGATCGTAGACGGCAATGGTGCCCTGGCGTTTCTTATCGAGTCCGTAGGCCAGGGAAGCCGCCGTGGGCTCGTTCACGATGCGCAGCACCTCCAGACCCGCCAAGCGACCGGCGTCCTTCGTGGCCTGCCTCTGGGTATCGTTAAAGTAGGCGGGGACGGTGATGACGGCCTGAGAGATTTCTTCTCTCAGAAACGTTTCCGCCCGGCGTTTGAGCTCCATGAGGATCATGGCGGAGAGTTGGGGAGGGGTATATTCTTTGTCCGCCACGCGAATCCGCACCACCTGCTTCTGGTCTTCGGAAAGCTCGAAGGACAGATACTTGCGATCTTCCCGAAGATCGTCAAACCCTTTTCCCATGAAACGCTTGATGGAGTAAACCGTGTGGCCCGCCCGCGAGACACGCTGCCTCTTGGCCTCGGGTCCGACGATAATCCCCTCTTCCGTGAACGAAATGACGGAAGGAACCAGAGGACTGCCGTCCACGCCCGGAATCACACGAGGGACGCCCCCTTCCATGAAGGCCACCAGACTGTTTGTGGTGCCTAAATCGATCCCGACAATTCTTCCCGCCATCCGATCCTCAGAACAGGCTCTCCTGAGTAAGCCCGGCCACATCTCTCAGGAGGTTTTTTACGTAGCGGCGCTGGAGAACAATTTCCTTCATGCGTCCGAGGAGTGCCTCGCGGTTTCCCGAACCTGCGTCCCAATCTTGAAAGGTCACCATAAGTTCACGGGAAAGTTTCGCGGACCATTCCTGCACGCGCTCACGCAGGGCCTTCGCTTCGGGACTCGTCTGACCGGCAGCCGGCGGACCACTGGATCTCAGATCGGCCAGAGCCTCCTGGAATTCCAGAACTTCCTCCAGCAGACCTTTTGGAACCTGCTTCGTTTCTTCGATTCCCTTCTTATTTCCTTTCAGGACGTATTCGGCTCTCTGAAAAGGATCTTTCAAAGTCCGGTACGCCTCATTCAACAAGGCCGAGTTCTGCAAACTTGCTTCCCGCTCGCGCTCGGTTTTTTGTCTGTAAAAATCGGGATGGAAGCGACGGCTGAATTCGTGGTAGGTCTTCTCAATTTCCGCTTCCGGGAAGTTAAGCCTCCCGATGACACCCAGGAGTTCAAAGAAATCGACATCGGGTGGCAACGTTTGAATCGCGCCGCATGCCGGGCAGAAAGGAGCCCTTCCCGCATTTCCTCCACAATTCCAACATAGCGGCCTGGTTGTCACAGCAGTGATTGGCACCTCTGTCATGGAGGGGTTGATCTCCCGAATGCAAAAAAAAACCTCTCGGAAAGAGAGGTCCTGCCTTCCTAAGAGGGGCCCCCCCGACCCCTTTTAAACCGCTATCCCCCTTCAGACTCGAGTCATCCCCCGCGGTCCTACGACACTCGGAACCGGCTAGGCGTTAAACGAAGTCCCGCACCCGCAGGTGCTCTTCGCATTGGGGTTCTCGAACTTAAAACCACCCCCCAGGAGATCCTGCGTGTACTCGAGAACCGTGCCGTTCAAGTAGAGGTAGCTCTTCATGTCACAGACGACCTTAATACCATCGAACTCAAAGACCTTGTCGTGCTCCCCCACGTTTGTATCCAGATTCAGCGAGTAGGAGAGGCCCGAGCAACCTCCTCCCTTCACTGCCATCCTCAAGACCATATTCGGGCTGCTTTGCGACTCGATGAGGCGCTTGACTTCTTTCATTGCATTCTCCGTAAGCTGGATCATTGCTTTCCTTCTCCTCTGCTAAAGCTTCTTTGCCCCGACTCCCTCTTCCACTTTTTCCGCGACGGGGACTTCGGAGCCGGTTTTCTTCTTGTAGTCATCGATAGCTGCCTTGATGGCGTCTTCAGCCAGCACCGAGCAGTGAATCTTCACCGGGGGTAGGCTTAACTCCTGTACGATGTCCGTATTCTTGATTTTCAGGGCTTCATCGATGGTCTTCCCTTTCACCCATTCGGTGGCCAGGCTGGAGCTGGCAATGGCACTGCCGCATCCGAACGTCTTAAAGCGGGCGTCAACGATCACGTCATTCTCCACCTTGAGCTGCAGCTTCATCACATCGCCGCACTCGGGTGCTCCCACAATACCCGTTCCCACGTTCTTCTCGTCCTTCTGAAAGCTCCCCACGTTGCGTGGATTACTGTAGTGATCGATGACCTTCTCGCTATACCCCATGATACCTTTCTCCCTGACCGCCGTACTTACCGCAACAAGTGACCCCGCTTAGCTCTTTGGCCACTGCACGCTTTTCAGATTCACCCCCTCTTTGACCATTTCATAGAGTGGGGACATTTCCCGGAGCCGGATTACATTTTCTATGACCTGGCCGATCGTATAATCGACTTCTTCTTCCGTGTTGAAACGCCCCAGCCCGAACCGAATGGAGGAGTGGGCAAGATCCTCTCCAATCCCGAGTGCTTTCAGTACGTAGGAGGGCTCCAGTGTCGCCGAAGTGCATGCCGATCCCGAGGACAAGGCAATCTCTTTGAGACCCATGAGAAGAGATTCGCCCTCCACGTAAGCAAAGCTCAAGTTCAGGTTGCCCGGCAGGCGCTCGGTCGGATGACCATTGAGGTAGACATCCTCCAGCGCGCCCAGAATCGCGTCCTTCATCTTGTCCCGCAGGGCTCTCAGACGAGCCGCTTCCTCAGGCATCTTTTGCTGGCAAAGTTCGCAGGCTTTCCCAAAGCCCACAATCCCGGGGACGTTCAGCGTCCCCGAACGCATGCCGCGCTCGTGGCCACCCCCATCAATCAAGGGGGCCAACCTCACGCGGGGAGCTTTACGCCGCACGTAAAGAGCGCCGACCCCTTTGGGACCGTACATCTTGTGAGCGGAAAGAGAGGCCAGATCGATGTTCATGGCCTGTACATCGACAGGAATTTTCCCCACCGCCTGAGTCGCATCGGTGTGAAAGAGAACCCCCTTCTCCCGGGCAATCTTTCCAATTTGAAGAATCGGATGGATGGTCCCGATCTCGTTATTGGCAAACATAACGCTGATCAGAATCGTTTGGTCTATGATGGCTTCTCTCACGGCCTCCGTTGAAACCCGTCCATCCTTTTCTACGGGGAGATAGGTGACCTTGTATCCGCTCTTCTCCAGCCGCTTGCAGGTATCCAGCACAGCCTTGTGCTCGGTAACCACGGTGATGATGTGATTGCCCTTGTCACGGTACATCTCTGCCACGCCTTTGATCGCGACGTTGTCAGACTCCGTGGCCCCGCTGGTAAAGACAATTTCCTTGGGGTCCGCATTGATCAAGCGGGCAATTTGTTCCCTGGCATGCTCTGTTGCTTCGTCTGCTTTCCAGCCGAATATATGATTGCGGCTTGCCGCGTTGCCGAAGTGCTCGGTGAAATAAGGCAGCATTGCTTGCAACACTTCCGGATCCACCGGAGTTGTTGCGTGATTGTCCATATAAACGGGCAACTTCATAACACCTTTTCCTCTCTCAAAACCAAGTTAGGTTCCATCATCTCGTCCAATGTAATGCTGTTGAGGAGCTGCATCATCCGGACCTGCACACCTCTCATCGGAGTCTTGATCGTGCACTGGGGTAGCTGGACACAGAGGGAATCAGGTCCGGAGAGACAATCGGTCACGTTGATCGGCCCCTCGATAGCCCGAATTACCTCGGACACTGTGATCGTCCTCGGATCCTTCGCCAAGACGTACCCACCCTTTGGACCCTGATGGGATGCAATTAACCCATCCTTGGCCAGACGCTGTAAGATCTTGGCCAGCAGTTCCAGCGGAATATGAAAGCGCTCTGCGATCTCCTTCGTATTGACCGGACGCTCGTTAGATTGATTGGCCAAATAATTAAGAGCAATGAGACCGTAATCGATTTTCTTCGTTAGGGCTAACATGCTCGTCTCTCCAAATCCGACCCTTTACATCCCCGACCTAATCAATCGGACTCAATATAGCGTCTCTTTACTTTTTCTGTCAATCTGATTTTTTCGCACATAGTTCCCCTAACATTCTGATAATATTATGTTTTAAAAATTGGGAGTGTGGCCATCTAAATTCGAGCGGCCGGAACCGCCACAAGAGAGCTTTTTTTGTTAGGTCGATTTCGAATATGATGAGCTCCGATTTGCCCCATTCCTATCTGGAATTTTTCCTGGGATATCGAAAGGACCTTCAAACGGATGAGCGGTACCACTCAGGAACGCACTTGCGGTTTGAATCCGGTGGATACAGTTGTTTTAGCCTATTCCGCAATCATTTTCGTGGTTATCGCGTTCCTGGGCTCGAAGGTTCCTCGGCAGGCACTTCATCTATTCCTTCCGGTGGGAATCAGTCTCTTTGCCCTGATCATGAGCCGCTGGTGCCAGCCTACCTCTCCCCTCTGGGTACGCATTGTCAGAGACTGGTATCCCGTCTTCATCACCCCCCTGTTTTACAAGCAGCTAACGTTCCTGATCCATTCCGTTCACCCGGGAGACATGGATCAGGTCCTAATCCTTCTCGACCGCCGCCTCTTCAGCGTTGATCCGACAGTGTGGATGGAACGGGTGACCGCCCCCTGGCTGACGGAATACTTTCAGATCGTCTATTCGACCTTTTATTTCCTCCCACTCTTGGTCGGTATCCCGATCTATCGAACTCGCTCTCGGCTCCAGTTCCAGGTGGCCGTGTTCGCAGTGCTGGTAGGGTTCTACTCATCTTACCTGGGATACATTCTTATCCCTGCTCTTGGACCCCGCTTCACCCTGCATTCCTTACAGAGTTTCCCTCTGAGGGGGATTTTTGCCTTTGAAACGATCCACCGAACTCTTGACCAGATTGAGCAGGTAACCCGGGACGCCTTTCCCAGTGGCCATACCGAGGTCACTCTGATTCTTCTCTACCTCACTTGGCGTTATTATCGTCCCCTTCTAATTCCGATGGCAGTTATCTCACTAAGCCTCATAGTGTCCACTGTTTACCTGCGCTACCATTATGCAGTGGACGTCCTGGCCGGCAGCTTTCTTGCCCTGGCTTGCATTGTGGCCGCGCGTTGGCTGGAGAGTTATCTGTTGCGCAAAGGGAGATCGTAAATCCGGTAGGTCTTGGTACGTTGTCCGCCCAGTAGCTCAGCGGCCCGATTCATCATCAGATTGTCTTCCAGCACCCAGGACATTTCCCCTTCCCGGAACCCCTTCTCCCCTCCCCTGCAGCAGCTTTCCCAGTAAAGTAGCGCGTCGAGTCCCAACTTCTGATACTTGGGAATGATCCCCAAAGTAATGACCCGAACCTGGGAAATTCGGCGGCCATACCACCACAGCTTCAGAAACCCCAGGGGAAACAGGCGGCCGTTGGCCCGCTTGAGGGCCGGGTTGATATCCGGAAGGATGAGGGAGAAGCCCACAGGCTCTCCGGCAATGGACACAATCAGCAATAAGTCTGGATTGACAAGGGGACGCATGGAACTGGCTACGAATTTAAACTCGGCTTCCGAGAGCGGAACAAATCCCCAATTCCGGCTCCAAGCCTGGTTGTAAATGTTCCGAATAATCTGGACTTCTTTATCAAAGGCTTTCATGCGAATCGGGCGCACCTCGGCTCCGCTACGCTGGCGGATACGCTCGACAACCGCGCCGAGCCGGGGAGAAATGCCTTGGTCCGTCAGACGGTAGGCATAAAGGTCTTCGGTTTTCTTGAATCCAAAGTTTTCCAGAAAACCAGCATAGTAGGGAGGATTGTAGGGCATCATCAGGGAGGGAAACGCTTGGAATCCTTCCACCAGGAGGCCGCATTCGTGGTTTGTCGTAAAACTGCACGGTCCCCGCAACTGATCCATCCCCTGGCTCCGCGCCCAGTCCGTTGCCCTCTCCAGCAACTCCCGGGCCACATCATAATCCTTGATGGTTTCAAAGAATCCGAAGAAGGCAGTCTTTTCCTCATGGAAGGAGTTGTGGGCAGAATCCACACTGGCAGAAATCCGCCCCACAACCTTCTTCCCTCGTCTGGCCAGAAACAGAGCCACTTTTGCGTGATCGAAAAAGGGATTGCGCCGCGGATCCAGAAATGTTCGCCTCTCCTCGATTAGAGGAGGGATCCAGTAGGGGTCATCTTTATAGAAAGCCCAGGGACATGTGATGAAAGAGTCCCGATCGGATCGGGTTTGAACTTCGGAAATGATCAGAGAGGGATGCGGCAAGGGGAATGCTGTGCTCAAATGACGCCGAGCCGTTTTCCGACTCTTTCGAAGGCATTCAGGACGAGATCAAGATCCTCGTCCGTATGGGTCGCCATGTAGCTTGTCCGCAAAAGAGAACGGCCGGGAGCCACTCCGGGACTCACCACCGGATTTACGTACACACCTTCGTTGAAAATTTCTTTCCAGAACTTAAACGTCTTGAGGTCATCACCGATAATAATGGGGATTACCGGACTCTGGCTCGCCCCCGTATCAAACCCGAGACTGGTAAACCCTTCCTTCATCTTTCGGGTATTTCGCCATAATTTTTCCCGCCGTTCCGGCTCAGTCTCGATGATGGTCAGTGAAGCGAGAGTTGCTGCCACAGAAGCCGGTGACATGCTGGCACTGAAAATTAGAGAGCGGGCATGGTGCTTGATGTAATGGACCACTTCCTTCTTGCCGACCACAAAACCACCCAAGGAGGCAAAGGACTTGCTGAAGGTCCCCATGACTAGGTCCACTTGATCCTCCACGTGGAAGTGCTCGGACGTTCCCCGGCCGTTTTCCCCCAAAATTCCGATGGAGTGGGCATCATCGACCATGATGCGAGCCCCGTAGCGCTTGCACAGCTGCAGGATCTCGGGTAAGGGCGCAATGTCGCCCTCCATGCTGAAGACACCATCGACGATGACCAGTTTTCCGCCGTGGTTGTTAGTACTGATGAGGGCTCTTTCCAGCTCCTTCATGTCGTTGTGCTTGAATCGTAAGGTTTGCCCGTAGGAGAGGCGGCATCCATCGATGATACTGGCGTGATCCGTCTTGTCGGTAATCACGGCGTCATCTTTGCTGATCAAGGCCGAAATGGTGCCCAGGTTCGTCTGAAAACCCGTGCTGAAGGCCAGTGCTTCTTCCTGCTTCATAAAGCGGGCCAGCCGTGCTTCCAGTTCTTCGTGTATGTCCAGAGTCCCGTTGAGAAAACGGGAACCGGAGCAACTGGTTCCATACTTCTCGACAGCCCGGATGCTGGCCTCTTTGACCTTGGGATGGGTAGTGAGTCCGAGGTAGTTGTTGGAACCGATCATGATCAACTGGTGGCCGTTGATCGTGACCCGGGTATCTTGCTGGGATTGTAAGGGGTTGAAATAGGGATACATTCCCATTTGAATGAGCGTTTTTGCTACCGTAAATTTGCTACACTTGTCAAACAAATCCATAAAAACTCTCCCGACGACCAGTGAATACCGGGCTGTTAAAAGAAACTTTCACTTACGGATCGGTAGAAGAAGAGGGCGTAAAACCCCCAGAGCACTCCACCACCGGGAACCGGAACCTGAGGAGGGATGGTGATAACCCCCCAATGGGAAACTGAACCACCCCTGCCACCGCTTCGACGTTCTCCGTCATGCTATAATGTTCTGCCCTGTAGCAAGGCCGGAATGCTTACCGGAAAGACAGCCTATTCTAGTTTCGTTACAATCGGGTGTCAACAACCAATTCCCCGGCTGCTACACGGAGTGTGCAGATCCTAAGTACAGGTTAACTCAAGACTTTTGGAGAAAGAAGGGAGATATCCTTTGCGCGTTCTGGTTACCGGCGGCACCGGTTTTCTCGGCAGCCATCTCGTTGAAACTCTGCTGGAGAAGAAGGCCGAAGTAGCATGCCTGGTGAGATCCACCAGCAACCTGCGCTGGATCGAAGGGCTTCCTGTGGAGCGGGTTCCCGGAAGCTTGGAAGACCCGGAATCCCTCCGGCGCGCAGTTGCGGGGGTTGAGGTTGTCATCCACGCTGCGGGGGTAACCAAGGCCATTTCTTCCGTCTCCTACGATCGCTTCAACCACCAAGGGACCCGAAACTTACTCGATGCATGTGTCCGGAACGGTTCCAGTCTGAAACGATTTGTGTACGTAAGCAGCCTGGCAGCGGCGGGGCCCAGTTCAACTCGTGTCCCCCGCAAGGAAATCGATCCGCCAGCCCCCGTTTCACTTTATGGTCTAAGCAAACTCCGGGGTGAAGAGGCAGCCCTTTCTTACGGATCCCTCTTTCCAGTAACTGTGGTCCGTCCGCCCGCCCTCTTCGGCCCCCGGGACTCCGACCTTTTCGAATTGATAAAGATGATCGGGGGGGGGATTTTTGCCACATTCGGTAAGGGAGAGAGACTCATTGATCTCTGCTACGTTACGGATGCAGTCCGGGGAATTCTCTTGGCGGCCGAGCAGCCGAATGCCGTAGGCCAGGTGTTTTTCATAGGCAGCGGACAAAGCTACTCCTGGGAGATGGTTGCCCATCTGGTGGCCGCTCAATTAGGAACCACTTTGAAAATGATCTCGCTTCCTGCATCCGCTGCCTCCGTCTATGCACTGGCCTGCGATGTCAGGGCCTATTTCACTGGAAGGCCTTTCATCATCAGCCGTCACAAGCTTCCGGAACTCCGGCAGCGCTACTGGATCTGCGACATAGGAAAAGCCCGGGAAATTTTAAACTACCGTCCCGCCACTCCTCTGGAGCAAGGCTTGAACCTCACCGTCCAATGGTACCGGAACCAGGGCTGGATTTAGCAGAAAGCGAAAAAACGCTCGCATGCTCCTTAGAGACCTGATGCCACCAGGCCTCCAAAGACCGCAATGACTTGAGTTTGTCCCCATCCCCCACACGGGCCCTGCGCACCGCGGTTTCTAGAAAGGAAATGGACTTTCCGTAGCTCTCCATGTCAACGGGATAGGGGTGTCCATCTTTTCCCCCGTGCGCAAAGCTGTAGCGGGCCGGATCGCTAAAAGAAGCGGGGGCCCCGTAGAGAAGCTCCGCCAGCAGGCTCAGGGCTCTCACTGTCTTGGCACCAACACCCGGCATCTCCAGGAGCTTCTTAAAATCCCCGGGCTGGCGATCGTAGGTAGAGAGAAAGATTTTTTGCAGTCGATCGGGGTGAATATCCTCCATCTTGATTGGGTGACGCTCCGGCAACTCCAATCCACGAACAGCCTTGAGTTCTGCGAGCAACCTTTCCGGTTTTTCGCGGGAAAGTAGGGCGACTGCCTGACGGCACTTCCCACTGTCCGCTGCAATTAGATCCAAGACGCTCTCCTCCCGACAGTCACAGCAGATGGCGGACTCGGGCTCGCAGACAAAGTCGGAGACGGCACTGCTGATCCAATGATAGCGTCGGGCATAGCGGGTGTCGGAGTTCATCCCCTGTTGGACGACACACCACTCCCCTTCCCGCGTAAATACGAAGACATGATGGTACAGCGTGTAGCCATCCTGGACCGCCACCGAATCCACCTTGGCAGCCATCCGGCTTGCGTAAACGAGGGGTTGGGGATCTACGGAAAGATGCGGAGCATAGTTCCCAATTTCCACAGGAGTTTGTCGGGACGTTGCTCCTTTTCCCCCGGCTATGAATAGTCCCAGGTCGTGCTCCTGTCCGCGAATTCCCTCTTTCAAGGCGCCACATACGGTCGTTGTGACACCACTGCTGTGCCAGTCAAAGCCCAATACGGCTCCCAGCGCCTGAAACCAATATGGATCGGAAAGACGGATGAGAACCTCCCGGGGACCGAATTCGAGGACCAGAGCCGCGGTGATTTCCCTCCCCAGGCGTACCATCTTCTCGAAGAGCCAGGGAGGCGCTTTCCCCCAGTGCAGCGGCAGATTTGCGATACCGCGTCTTCTCAACAAAAGAAAATTTGCCTCTCTCTGCGGCAATCGTCAGAAGATCTACTTCCGAAACTGGGCAAAATTGGCGGGGCGCTTTTCTAAGAAAGCTTTCATTCCCTCCACAAGTTCTTCGCTGCCGTATGCGGAACACAAAATATCAATTCCGTGCAGATAAGAAGGCAAAAGTTCATCGGACGCAAAATTAAACGAGAGCTTGGCGATCCGCAAAGCCTGTGGACTCATGGAGAGAATCCTTTCACACCATTCGGTAACCGCCTTCTCCAACTCGCCGGCGTCGGCCACCATCCGATTGATCCACCCCCACTCGAGTGCTTGCTTGGCGCTGTATCGTTGGCAGAGATAGACAATTTCCCGCGCCCGTTTTTCCCCTACCGTGCGGGGAAGGAGCTGGGTCGCTCCCAGGATGGGGGAACTTCCAACCCTGGGGCCCACTTGGCCGAAGAACGATTTCTCAGTGGCAATGGTAAGATCACACATCATGTTAAACTCGTTGCCGCCTCCCAGGCAGTAACCATCCACAGCGGCGAGAACCGGCTTCCCCGCACCTCTCATGAGTTGAAAAATATTCCAGAGCTTACCGAGAAAAATCCGGCCCGTCGTGGAAGTCAAGGCACTCATTTCTTCCACGTCCCCGCCCGAGCAAAATGCCTTGCCACCGGCTCCACCCAGGACAATAACCCCCACCCTGTTATCTTGTCCGGCATCGATAAACGCCTGATGGATCTCGTGCAGGGTCAAGCTCCGAAAGGAATTTAAGACTTCGGGCCGGTTGATGGTAATCCGCGCGATTCCAGCTTCCTTGACGTACAGAATGTCCTTAAAAGAACTCATGCCGACCTCCTTGCTCATGGAACAGTTCGTTCGCCGTCACCTGGCAGTGAGGGCTCCAGCCAAAGACGTCTTTCCAGACATCAGGACCTTCCATACAGAGGTAAATAAAAACGCGGGGGTTTCGGGACCGAATCAAGGCATGCAATGTGCGGTACATCTGGATCCGAACTTGCCGGAGGTAGCGCATCTTCCCATCCTGCCCGGGAACAAATTCCTCATAGAGAAGACGTGTCTTGGGAAACCGCTCTTCCATCACTTCCTTGAGCTCGGGCGGGTAGCGGAATCCTCCAAGGCTCACCCAGAGAATTTGGCGGGAATCAATCACTGAGAAAAGTTGATCGAGGAGTTCCTTATACTCCTTCTCCCAGCGCGGTGAGTAGATCAGGGGATCGAGATGGAAGCCGATCTTGTAGCCTGCCTCCTGGCACCTGCGGGCAGCAGACAGTCGTTCTTCCAAAGATGCGGTCTTGTGCTCTTCCTGGGAAATGATCCTCTGCGGGTTAAGGCTCCAGGAAATGACCACTCTCCCCTTGGGGTCCAGATCCAAAAGATTTTCCACTTGAGCGCTCTTCGTCTTGAGTTCCAAGAGCGCGTCTTTTTGGGCGGCGAAAAACGGGACCAGAAGCCGACTCATTTCGGTGATGTGATCCAGGGCCAAACTGTCGGCGATTTCTCCGGTACCCATGCGGAAAGGCCGGCCCGGATTGGCCGCCAGAGCTGCTTCCACCTCCTCAAGCATCTCCTCCATATTCGTATAGACCACCAGGAAGGGATTATTGAGGTATGTTTGCAAAAAACAGTAGCTACACTCGAAGGAACAGTTGGAGAGAGGGTTTAGAACATAATAGTTGCAGCAGACCTCTCCGGCAGTACCCGGACATTTTTTTAAGAACTTCCCCTTGTGGGCAGTAAGAAAAAGGGTCCTTTTCCCCACCGTGATCGAGGTCCCGGGAAACCGCATTTCGGGCGTGAGTTCCGCAGGGTCGGAGATGATCCTTCGGGGGACATCGGGGAGATTCTTTATGACCGTCTGCGTCATGGGGCTTCCCAGCACTCGGTTGTCGATCATCACGGTAGAGGGCTGGTAACGGATCATGGCGACCCCCGGGAAAGCACCCCTAACAGGTCATCGAGTTCCGAACTGACCAGGAGCTTTTGCAACACCGCGATCTCCTGTTCCAGTTCTTTCTTACTCGGAAATTCAATGCTGGCGCGCAATTTTCCCCCCTCTCCTCCGGGGGGAAATACAAGAGAAACAGGAGGTGGAAGGTCCAGCGCACGGATTTTTTGATTCACCTCCTCCTTAAGGCGAGAGAGCTGGGGGAAACGTCGCCGCACGATATACTCACGGGCCTTCTCAGAGCGCTGGGGTGCGGGACCGCTTTTCTCATCGAGGCACCGTGCAAGTTCCGGCTCGCGCAAGAACTCCGCCACGGAAATTCCTTCTCGCTCCCTGATCTCTAGCAAGTAAGGGAGCATCTCCTTGATACGGTTCACCCCGGAAGGAACCATGTGCAGAAAGTTAAGGAGTGCTTCCTGGTCCTCTGCCGAAAAACGCAGGAAAAGCGAGGAAACTTGGATGGGAAGATTCTTTTCGGCAATCAGGAGATGCAACCCTTCGCTCAGGTTTGCCAGCCCTGCATATCGTCTGCGAATGGTCTCATGAGGTTCCAAGCCCAGGATGGGGAGGTAGGTCCTTATGATCTCTTCCTGAGGAACTCCCAGATCTTTTTGAAGTTTGCGCAAGATGCGGGAGATCTCCACATCGTTGAGACGCCGGGCCGACACATTGTGCCAGAGGGCTAAGTCAAAAGCCTGCCGGTCCGAGAGAGGATCCCGGCAAACCAGAGCAGGGAAAGCGGTGCGGTTGAGTGCCTTGCAAGCCAAGAATCGGCGAAATCCGCAGACGATCTGGTAGCGACTCTCGGCCCGGCGCAGGATCAGAGGTTCCAGCACCCCCACCTGTGCAACCGACCGCAGAATCCGCTGCAAGTCCAAGGGAAAGGTCAAACAAAACCGCTGCTGGGAGTCGTCAATCTGGTCTACCTGAGCTTCCACAAATTCATAAGTGATCAAGCGACATGAACCCCCTGGCATCTCTGCCACTTGCATGAGAGAGCCTCGTAAGCCTCCACTCCCTCCGATTTTCCTCGCTTGAGACTCCCCTGGATCAGGATGCGGCATTTCTTCTCCAGTTCCCGGATCGCTTGCTCCTTCTGACCAGCGGTTAACAAACCCGAGCTTAGGAGTTTGTCCAGCGATTGCACCCTGAATCGGTCAAGCCCCCATAGGCTTCGAGAAAGTTGGTCCGGGTGTCCTCCTCGTTTCGTGATGAGTGCCCTGAATTCAAAATGGAACGGGTACGTCCTGGCCAGGCGAAGCCAGAGGTCATAGTCCTCGCAGGCGGGCAGAGCCTCGTCAAATCCACCGATTTCCCGGAGCACGTCACGTAGCATGAGGGCTGAGGAAAGACTTACGATGCATAAGGGAAGGCAAAAGGCAAATATGTCCCCCGAGTATTTGCGATGCCTCAACTTTTGGTTGACTCGAACCCCACGACGAATCCAGATCTCATCTGTATACGTGATCACGGCGGCGGGGTGAGTTTCCATGTACCTGACCTGGATTTGCAGCTTTTGTGGATGCCACAGGTCATCGGAGTCCAGGTAAGCGATATATTTTCCCCGGGCGGCATCCAACCCCAGATTGCGAGCCGTGCTCACGCCACGGTGTTCCGTGAAGAGTAAGCGGATAGGCCCCGGCAAGTTCTCCAACATCTCTCGAGTCCCATCTTCCGATCCGTCATCGACAATGATCAGTTCCCAATCTCGGTAAGTCTGCCTCTGCACGGAAGTAATGGCCTCGGGCAAAAAATGGCGGCGATTATAGGTCGGTATGACGACGCTTATTTGGGGCAACTCTCGGCTCCATATCGGTGAAACAGACGGAATTCCTTTCCGCATGATAGAGCAAAACGGCAAAACCTAGCAAGGGCGGACTGGAACTCCAACTTTCCCCTCTTTGTGTGGTTGCGCGTTTCCGTAGAGGACATTAGAATTGATTGGCCTCATGTTTTTAACAGTAGGATCCACCCATAAGGAGAGATATTCATGCCTTCAGGGAGTACGAAGCCATATCCTGCAATAAAGATCAAGCCTCCGGGCCCGAAAGCCCGCGCGCTGGTCGATCTGGATTCCCAGTTCGTCTCCCAGTCCTACACCCGAAATTACCCCCTGGTGGCCGACCGTGGCGAAGGGGCCATGGTGATTGACGTGGACGGCAATTGCTACCTGGATTTTACAGCGGGAATTGCGGTGTGCGCTACAGGTCACTCCCATCCCAAGGTAGTAGAGGCCATTACCCGCCAAGCCAAACGTCTTATTCACATGTCGGGGACGGATTTCTACTATTCTTCTCAAATCGCCCTGGCCCAGAAGCTCTCTCAGATCGCACCGGGGAAAAAACCGAAAAAGGTCTTCTTCGGAAATTCCGGCGCAGAGGCCATCGAGGCCGCCTTCAAGCTGGCTCGTTATCACACGAAAAGGACCATGGCAATTGCCTTTTACGGAGCCTTCCATGGACGCACCATGGGAGCCCTATCACTGACAGCGAGTAAAACGATTCAGAGAAAGAGCTATATTCCCTTGGTGCCCGGCGTCGTCCATGTCCCCTATGCTTATTGCTACCGCTGCGACTATAACCTCACCTATCCAAGTTGCCGGGTCTCGTGTGTCGATTGGATTAAGGATGCGCTCTTCCGTACTGCCGTGCCACCGGAGGAAGTAGCCGCGATTTTTGTGGAACCCATTCAGGGGGAAGGTGGATATATTGTTCCTCCTCCGGAATTTCACAGCAAACTCCATCAAATCGCCCGGGACCACGGAATCTTATTCGTAGTCGATGAAGTGCAAAGCGGTATGGGCCGCACGGGAAAGATGTTCGCGATTGAACACTTCGGAGTTGAACCCGACATTATTGCCGTAGCGAAAGGAATTGCCTCAGGTCTCCCCCTTGGAGCAATGATTGCCTCGGCTGACATCATGGACTGGGCCCACGGCTCCCACGCCAGTACGTTTGGAGGAAATCCGGTTTCCTGTGAGGCCGCCCTGACCACAATCGAACTCCTCGAAAACGGTCTCATGGCTAATGCCGCTGCAATGGGGGACTACCTTTTGACAGAACTGAGAAACCTGTGGTCCAGGCATCGGATGATCGGCGAGATCCGGGGCAAAGGGCTTATGATCGGCATCGAGCTCGTCAAAGACCGGTCAAGCCGAGTCCCGGCCATTGAAGAGCGCAACCGTGTCGTTCAGAGGTGCTTCGAGCGCGGGTTCCTGATTCTTGGCTGCGGCCAGTCTACAGTGCGCTTCTCACCGCCCCTCATCATTGATCAGGAAGATGCGGATATCGCCTTGGGGATCTTCTCAGAGGTCTTGACCGAAGTTGAAAAGGGGGTTACTCACTAGGCATCTTGGAAAAAGAGTCGGGGCCCCGGGAAAAGTGATCGTAACCGGAGACAGGCAACTCTCTCACCTCGCCGTCACTAGAACGGATCTTGAGTCCCGGTTCCTGAGTAATTTCCCCGATGACCAGCAAGGGATTGGAGTCTGCCTGGAGGATCTGGTTCTGGAGTAATTCGACATTCGGGGCAGGAACTACGACGAGGAGCCGATAATCCTCTCCCCCTCCAAGAGCCCAGGAAGCGGGGTCTTCCTTTAGAAGCGTTGCAGCCCGGCCCAGTGCCGGGGAGATCGGAATCAAACTTTCAACCAAAATGGCGCCGACGCCGCTGCGCGTACACACATGACCAAGGTCCTGTGAGAGCCCGTCGCTCACGTCGATCATAGCCGTTGCCAGGTGGGCCTTCCCGATTAATGTCCCCAGAGGAAAGGCCGGAGTCGGGTCTCGATGCCAATCGAGAAGACACTGCAAAGCGGGATCATCCGTCGGCACCCCTCGGCGGAGCAGTTCCATTCCTGCCCGCGATTCTCCGAGCGGGCCGGAAACCAGTAACTGATCCCCTGGCCGGGCACCCGACCGAAAAAGAACATCCTCCTTGCCGGCCTTACCCGTTAGGGTAACGCTGATCAACAGACCGGCAGGAGAGGACGTCGTGTCTCCTCCCACCAGGGTCACTCCACAAAGGTCAGACATTTCCCGTACGCCAGTCAGGAACTCCTCCAGAAAATGGACTGAAGTAGTGAAAGGGATCCCAAGGGACAGGAGAGCATACTGAGGTATCCCGCCCATGGCGACGATGTCGCTCACGTTCACCGCAATCGATTTCCTTCCGAGCGCTTTTGGAGAGGTCCATTCCAAGCGGAAATGGACGCCTTCTACCAAAGCATCTGTGGTGAGGAGTAGGCAGTGGTCCCCCTGGTCCA
>DATEAK010000128.1:0-2631 GCA_035288405.1 bacterium
CTGAGCGCCCGGGCATTCCTCCGGCTCTCCCCCTCGCACTCAAGACAAATTTGTCTCCACGCAGCGTGAACCGGGCCTCCTCGGACAAAATCTCGTACTCTCTACGAAATCCCAGCCCCCCCCGGTAGCGACCGGCTCCCCCCGAATCCGTTACAAACTCGAAGCAGAGCACCCTCACAGGAAACTCCGTCTCAAGAATTTCGACAGGCGTGACCTTGCAGTTGGCCAGATGGACCGTAATCCCCGACACTCCATCCTTCCGGGATCGAGCCCCGAGGGCAGATCCCAAAATTTCATACTGCACATAAGCGCTCCCGGTCCGCGACCTTGTTCCGCCCAAAGTGATGGCGAGGCCTCCACCCGACTCGGCGATCCCTTGCCTGCCCGAGAGCCGACACAGAGCAGCAATGCAAATTTCCATAACGATCTGAGCTGTGGATGCATAAGAGGTGAGGGAGCCGGGAAATTTGGGATCCAGAATAGAACCCCGCCGCGTGTCGATTTGCAGTGCCTGTGCCAGCCCGTCATTGTTTGGAATCTCAGGATCCGAGACGGCCAGAAACGCGTAATGGCAGCAGGACCGCACGAGGGGGGGACGAATATTCGCCGGGCCTCGTGTCTGGTCATCACTCCCCTGAAAGTCAAAGCGGAGTTTCTCCCCCTGTTTCTCGACCCGGACACGGATCCCAACCGGATGATCGAGATCAATCCCGTCACTTTCGATAAATCCCTCTTCCTCCACGGTACCATCCGGCCACTGCGCCAAGATGCCGCGCACCCGCCTCTCCGTCCGCTCAAACAGTTCTTGCAGGACCGCCAGAAACAGATCCTCCCCGTATTTATCCAGGAGCGCCTGCACACGTTTCTCCCCAATCCGGTTCGTCCCCACCTGCCCATGCAGGTCTCCCAGGATCAAGTCCGGCGTTCGACTGTTGCAGCGAAGGATGGCCTCGACTTCCGGAACTATCTTAAAGTTATTCATGAACTTCACAGGCGGAACATGCAGTCCTTCCTGGAATATCTCCGTGGCATTCCCGGCGGCACTTCCCGGCACCATTCCACCGATATCGCTCTTATGGGCCATGTTTGCACAGAAAGCGACCAGGCGTCCCCCGTAGAACACCGGTGTCACTACGGCCATATCCATGGCATGGGGACTTCCCCCCTCATAAGGATGGTTCAGAACAAAAGCATCCCCCTCGTAGATTTGGCCTACGGGGTAATGCCGGAGGATGCCCTGGATACACGCCGGAAACGCCCCCATGTGAAGAGGCAAAATCACATGCTGACCGGCCACTTTCCCATCCGGGGTCAGGATAGCGCAGCTTGTGTCGTAGGATTCCCGAATGATCGTTGAGAACCCCGTGCGGTGAATGACTTGCTGCATCTCTCGAACAATTCCGGACAGCCGATGAAAGATTACCTGGTAGGTAATCGGATCAAGGGTCACCCGTTCTTTAAAGGAGGGAACCTCTACCATTGCATTAAGCCCTCCTCTCCATGACCACATTGCCGTAATCGTCAATGGTCGCCGTCCATCCGGGCAAAATCAGAATCGTGGTATCCGGCTGGTCGAAGACCGCAGGTCCCGGCACGACGGATCCCGGCCGCAAGTGGGAGCGCTCGAAGGCAGGGCATAAAAACGGTTTTTTCCGCTCCGGCAGGACAATTTCCCGGGTCCCTTTTCGCTTCTCCTCTCCAGCGTTATGGGCAAATGGAACCTTTTTTAACTCCCACTTCTCGACCTGAGCGAAGGCCTTAAGCCGCACGCTGACCAGTTCCACTGCCTGGCTGGATGCGCGGTGCCCATAGGTCCTTTCGTGAATTTCATCAAAACGAAAACGTAACCCCGCGATTGTATCTGGAAGCACTCTCCCCTCATCGAGAGGAACGGAAAGCTCGTAGCCTTGCCCCTCGTAGCGCATGTCCAGGGAAGACTCAAACCAATGGCGGTGCTTCTCCAGTCCTTCCCTCCGCAAGTCGGCGCGAGCTTGCTCGTGTAGTGCATCGAGAATCCGATTGAAACCTTCCGCAGGCATCTCTTGCAGAGGAACCAGCCGCGAAGTCACGTAGTCATGCCGGACATCGGTCATCAGAAGGCCCTGAGCTGAGGTGAGTCCGGGATGGGAAGGAACGATGATCTTCCCGATATTGAGATCTTCGGCCAACGCCGCTGCATGTAACGGCCCTGCGCCTCCAAACGGCAGGAGGCAAAATTCTCTCAGATCAAACCCCCGCTCCGTCGAGACAGCGCGAATCGCCTCGGCTATCAAGGTGTTCACGATCCGCAGGATTCCGGCAGCTGCCTCCAGAGGACCCAAGCCAAGCGGGTTCCCTACTTTTTCGGCGATGGCCCGCAGTGCAAGATCCCGATTCAAACGTAGCGCTCCCCCCAGAAAGTAGGCGGGGTCAATGGTTCCCAGCGCCACGTTCGCATCGGTCACAGTGGGCTCCACACCCCCGCGACCGTAACAACAGGGCCCGGGATCGGCACCGGCGCTACGGGGTCCCACATGCAGATCGCCCACTTCATCAACCCAGGCGATGGTCCCCCCTCCGGCGCCCACGGTGTTGATCTCGATCATGGGGAGAGCGACATGGCGGCCGGCGATTTTCATCTCGGTCGTCGTG
>DATEAK010000129.1:0-2963 GCA_035288405.1 bacterium
TCCCCCCTCGGTCTCGCTGTACGGTAGATACTGACAACCTCCACCGGAACCCCCATTTTCCTCAACTCCTCCGGCAAAACCTCGCGGGCCTTCTCCGCCCGTGCGATCAACACCAGGCTGTTTCCATCCACCAGATCTCTCAGGGAAGCGACTAATCCTTCGGCCTTAAACTCAGCGGGGATCAAATCTGCTTTCAAACCCCTGCGGCTCAGGGCGGCAGCGGTCTCGCTGCCGATGGCAGCCACCCGAAGCCCCTTCAATTCCCGCACGTCCTTTCCCTGGGCGAAAAGCCGATCCACAAAGAAGCCGACTCCGTTCGCACTGGTAAGAATAAGCCAGGAAAACGTGTGAAGGCGGGTGATCGCATCGTCCACAGGTTTCCAGCTCTCGGGGGGGAGGATCTCGATGACCGGAAACTCCAGAGGCTGGGCCCCCAACTCGCGCAACCTCTCACAGAACCGGCCAGCCTGATGCCGGGCCCGGGTCACCACAATGCGCTTACCAAACAGCGGCAACGATTCATACCAGCACAGTTTCCGCCGCAGAGAAACCACATCGCCAACCACAGTCACAGCCGGCGGCCTGAGTCCTGCTTGTTTTACCTGCTCCACGATCGTATCGAGAGTTCCTTCGACCGTGCGCTGACGGGCCGTGGTACCCCATTGGATCACGGCTACCGGCGTATCGGGCGACCTGCCATGCCCGATGAGATTTTGGACAATCCGGGGAAGTGCCGTGACCCCCATCAAGAAAACCAGCGTGTCAACTCCCGTAGAGATTTTTGCCCAGTCCAGACTCGATTCTTCCTTTCCGCCTTCCTCAAACCCCGTGAGAATGGCGACGGAAGAGGAAAATCCCCTGTGCGTCAGCGGGATCCCCGCATAGGCAGGCACTGCGGCAGCCGAGGTGATCCCCGGCACGATTTCAAACTCGATCCCTTCCCCGGCCAGCGCTTCCGCTTCTTCCCCACCGCGACCAAAAATGAACGGGTCCCCCCCCTTCAAGCGCACGACACGGTATCCTGCCCGGGCCTTCTCTACGAGAAGCTGGTTGATCTTTTCCTGAGGGAGAGTGTGAATTCCCGCCCGTTTCCCCGCATAAATCAGCTCCGCGCTGGAGGGAACCAGCGAGAGGAGATCGGGACTGGAAAGCCAGTCGTAAATCACGACGTCCGCTTCCCTCAGGCAGTGGATCCCTTTCGCTGTCAAGAGATCGACGGCTCCCGGCCCCCCTCCGACCAAAGACACTTTTCCCTTGCTCATGAGCCCCTGCCTGCTCCCTGTGCGAAGATCTCTTGGAGAATCTCCCGCCCTCCGGCAGCCAAGAGCTTTTCTCCAAGCTGCACTCCCAGAGCAGCAGCCTGCTCCGGATCGGCGCTTACCCGGTCGCGGACCATGCGGCGGCCGTCCAGAGAAGCCACCAGTCCATCCAAGACAATCTCCCCCTGTTGCAGCCGTGCAAAAGCTGCAACAGGAACCTGGCAACCTCCCTGCACCGTTTTCAGAAGAGCGCGCTCCGCCTCAATTTCACGAGCTGTGTTGGAGTCGTTCAGGCTCACCACCAACTTGCGGATCCGGCTGTCTTCCAAACGAATCTCAATGCCCAGCGCCCCCTGACCGATCGCCGGAAGGATGAAATCGGTTTCCAGAAACTGGTCAATCTGCCCTTCCAGGCTCAGGCGTTTTAGACCCGCCGCGGCCATGACGATCCCATCCAATTCCTGCCCCTCGCGCAGTTTGCGGATCCGGGTATCCACGTTGCCTCGCAGCGCGACAATCCGGAGCCCGGGAAAATGGTGGAGAAGTTGGGACTGGCGTCGCAAGCTGCTTGTGCCAATCCGGGAACCGATGGGCATCTCAGCAATTGGAACCCGGTTCCGAGACAGGAAGACATCGCGAGGATCCTGGCGGGGAGGTACGGCGCCGATCCCGAGCCCCGGGGCAAACTCGGCAGGCACGTCTTTCATGCTATGAACCGCCAGATCGATTTCCCCGCGCTGGAGAGCCGTTTCAATTTCCTTGACGAACAGCCCCTTTCCTCCCAGCAAGGACAGCGGGCCTTGAACAAACATATCTCCGCTGGTGACGATCTTGCGAATCTCCACCTGCAGGTCGGGATGGATCTTTTCCAACTCGGCTCGCACCCAGTCGGCCTGCCAGAGCGCCAGTGGGCTCCCTCGCGTGCCGATGACCACCGGTTCGCTCATGATGATTCTTCTTTCCGAGCGAGACCGAACAGGTGGCGGACCACTTTCAGGTAATGGCCCCGTTCCCCGACTCTTTCTCCGGAATCCTTTAAGTTGACGATCGGAGTATGCAGGAGTTTGTTGACGATGGAAGTCGTCAAGATTTCCACCGTGTGGCGATCCCGTTCGGAAAGAGGTTCCAACTGCTGCAGGGCTTTTTCCAGCTCACGGGTTCGGATTTCTTCCGCCCACTGGCGCAAGGAAACAATGACGGGAACCGCGTCTCTCGCCTCAAGCCACCCCCAGAACTTGAACACCTCTTCCGAAATAATTTTCTCGCCGACTTCCGCTTCTCTTTCTCGTTCCTTGAGGTTGGCCTCTACGACCGACTGCAGGTCATCGATATCATACAGATACACATCGGCAATCTCGTGAACCGCCGGGTCCACATCCCGCGGCACGGCAATATCAATGAAGAACAGAGGCCGGTGGTGGCGCGCCCGGATGCAGGACTGGACGGTCTCAGCACCCACCAGGTAGTGCGGAGCCCCCGTCGAAGTAATGACGATGTCTACGAGACTGAGTTCCTGGGGAAGATGGTCGAAGTGGACCGCGCTGCCGCCGAATTCCTGGGCCAACCGCACGGCGCGCTCATAAGTGCGATTGGCCACAAAGACAGTTTTCACTCCGTTGCTGACCAGGTGCCGGGCCGCCAGCTCCGCAGTCTCCCCGGCCCCCACCAGCATAACCACCTTATCTTCCAGGGAACCGAAGATCT
>DATEAK010000130.1:0-5095 GCA_035288405.1 bacterium
CGCCACCATCGTGAGTCCGCCGTTTAACCTGGTGGCCGAAGAGCTGGGCTACAAGAATCTCATGGATCTCAACGCCAGCGGCATCGTATACCCGCACCAGCAACTGGTTTCCGGTCGGGACTTCACGCGGGACAAGCGAGATACCCTCCTGCGCTTCCTAAAGGGATTCAATGAGTCCTTGGGATTGTGGATGCGGCCGGAAAGCAAAGAGAGCGTTCTCCGCCTGGTGGCTCAGTTTCTGAGAATCGATCCCGTTAAAAACCGCAAGGAGCTGGAAGACAGCGGCTTCCTTGCCACCGTGTACCCGTAGGGAGGAACCCCGTGTCTGCTGCAAAGAGAAGACCCCAGAGGATGAGCCGCACTGATGAGGCCAGCGTGCGTCTGCTGGAGAAGCTATCGATGGCCCTGGGAGCTCCCGGGGATGAACAGGACGTTGCCGCCATCATCCGGAACGAACTAAGCAGCTTGGGAACTCCTGAGCGTGACCGGCTGGGCAGCTTGATCTTTCGCATCGGCGATCCCCTCGGGCGTCCGCGGATCATGATCGCGGCCCACATGGACGAGGTGGCCTTCATGGTCAGCAGCATCACCAAGGAAGGGTTTTTGCGCTTCCAAACCTTGGGAGGCTGGTCTGCCACCAACCTGGCGGGACAAAGGGTCATCGTCCGAGGGAAGAACGGGCCCGTGGAGGGGATGATCGGCTCGATCCCTCCCCACTTCTTGAGGAAGAAAGAAGGAGGGACTCAGAGCCCGCAACTGGAAGATCTTCTCATTGACATCGGAGCCCTCAACGCCAAGGAGGCGGCTCGCCAGGGCATCTTCGTGGGGGCGTTCGTCCTTCCGTCTCCTACCTTCATCCGCTTGCAGAATCCGGATCTTGTCCTCGGTAAGTCGTTCGATGATCGCGTGGGGTGCGCGCTCCTCGTGGAAGTCATGAAAACTCTGGCCAAGATCCCGCTGCCGGGAACTCTCTATGGCGCGGCGACAGTTCAGGAAGAGGTGGGCTTGCGTGGTGCCCGCACGGCGGCTCAGCACGTCAACCCCGACATTGCCATCGTCCTGGAAGGTCCTCCTGCGGACGACTTTCCGGGAATTGCCAAGGATGGCCCTCAGGGAGCTTTGGGGGGAGGCGTACAGATACGCTGTTTTGACCCGACGATGGTGAGCAACAGTCGTCTGCGGGATCATGTGATTGCGGTTGCTGAAAGACGCCGGATCAAATATCAGTTGACCGTGCGCAGCAGCGGAGGCACCGATGCCGGCTCCATCCACCTGACAGGAATCGGAGTGCCTACCATCGTTCTGGGAATCCCCGTCCGCTACATTCACTGCCACCACGGCATCCTGCACCTGGGAGATTACCGGAAGGCCGCAAAACTCCTCCTGAATCTTATCCCGACGCTGGACCGGAAATTTTCCATGAGCTTATGACCGAGTGATTGTTCGGGGAGGAAAACTGGAGGCCGCAGCCCTCGCTGGACGGAACCTGGGAGGATGGGCTCAGGAATGTGCGAGAACTGCGGCCATAAAAACGAGCGAATCAGTATTGATGATCCCGAAGCCGGACCCGCTGCCGACTTCCCACGGAGCAAAGAGAAAGGAGGCGGCAGATGCGAAAGATATGGAGACGGGGACAAAGCATCAAGCACGCCGCCAGGAATATCCAACTTACCACCAGAAGATCCATGATCATCCCCATGACCTTCCCCCTTTCCTGCTACCACATCGGAGAGACGATGGGGCACTTAAGGAGAAATTCCACGCCGTCATACTTTTTCAATGAGGGTGGTTTCCCGCGGTAACAAAAGGTTAGGAACTGCGCAGAAAGACATCAGAAAAATGTGAACTCACTGAGATGGAATAACAAGTTGCAGGGCATTTTGTCCAGTCCAGTGTAACTTTCTCTACCCACCGGCGTCCATCCCGCTATTTCTCGATTCTGTTCCTGGATAACCATGCGAATGATTCCGAAAAACAACGAACCTTGCGATGAGTTTTGGAATCCACGAGTTTTCACCGAGGTGGGATCTCCCCTGTTTATACGGAGTCTTCGACGGTTTGAATCCCGTTCTGAATCAGTGTGCCATCATGCCCGATGCCGGAGTCTTCGGACGCTGCATAAGCAAGATCAGCGGGATCAAGGCTGCAAACAGGATGGCCATAAGACCGAAGATCTCGTTGAACGACATCATGGCGGCCTGTCGCTGCACCATTTCCAAATCCTACCAGCGCGGGCTTGGGGAACTCTTTGCCTGGCGCAAATCCGTTCCTCTTTCGGAAAGGGGCAGAGGCTCTCAGGGTGATCCCGATACTGTCTCCGACTGGCCGATCAGTAAGGTGGAGCGCTTCGGGGAGGAGGAGGTGTCGGAGGAAAAATCACCGACGGCAGAGAACCGGACACCGTTCCGGTACCCTCCTGAGCAAAGAACTTTTCCTTGGGATCGATAAAAAAGCTGATTTGGCTCCCGGGCATAGCGACAAGGTAACCCAGCAAGTCTCCTGCGGCTTTTTGGCGGATCTCGGTAACACCATTTCCTCTCTGCAGCGCGTCTTTGACAAGCGACGCTCCGGATCCGCCCGCAGCTTGCCATGCCCCGGACTGGAAAGCAAACTTGCTTTGCAGGGGAATCATCAGAAGTGCGGTGGGGCGGCTCGATTGACCCAGGTAAAAGATCTGATAGTCCGAGAAGTAACGACGGTCGGCCTTATCCAGAGTCGTAATCATGGTCAGGTTCTGGACCTTCTGGGCCTCTTCAGTCACCGCACAGCCGCCCAGAAGGGCGATGTTCAAGAGAAACAAACCCGGTAGAAAAAACCCAAAAGACAATCGAAACCACCGTCCGATCTGTTTCATGATCCCACCTCCTAACTGAATAATTATAGAAAATTTTCGAGGAGCATTCAAGGAGCATTCCGGCTGCGCCATCGAGTTCAGAAAGAAAATTCTTTCTGTTCTTCGAGCAACAGAATCCCCCTGGGATCCCTTCCGCAGCAATTGACATATCGAGCTGATTTTGTTAAGGTCCGGAAAACTTGGACAGTCTCAAACAGGGAGGAAACCGTCCTGCCGGTCCTGTTCAAACGCATAAAGCTGTCAGCCATGGCAGTCTGCCTCGGTCTCACTCTGGCAGCATGCGCTACCTCCCACGTTCCAACCCCCAGACCTCCTGTGCCTACCCCCGGTCGTGTCCCGCCGACTCAGAAGCCTTACGAGATCTACGGCAAGCTCTACACCCCTCTACCCGACGGGGAGGGGTTTCGCGAGGAAGGTCGTGCTTCTTGGTACGGAGCGGAGTTTCACGGCTTGCGCACGGCGAACGGGGAAGTGTACGACATGAACAGCATAACCGCCGCCCACAAACTCCTGCCAATGAACATTTTTGTCAGGGTCACGAACCTGGAGAGCAACAAGAACTCCATCGTGCGGATCAACGATCGGGGACCTTTCGTGGACGGGAGAATCATCGATCTCTCGGCTGCAGCTGCGAAGGAGTTGGGAATCCATCGACCCGGGACAGCCCGGGTGCGAGTCGAAGCCCTCGGCTATGCGGTAGCAGATGGCCATGGAGGTGTAACTTACAAGGCACCCAGCTCTCTAAGCTGGGGAAATCTCACCGTTCAGGTGGGGGCCTTCAGCTCTCTGGAAAACGCCACCAGGCTCAAGGAACGGCTTTCCACCTCTTTTGAAAATACCCACATTACTACCTACGACAGCGGTCGCGAGACTTTTTATAGGGTCCGCGTCGGCGCGTTTAAGACCCTCGAGGAGGGCAACAAGGCTCAAAGGCAGATCGCCCAGCTCGGGTTTTCTCACACCTTTCTGGTTGCCGAATAGATTTTCCGCTGGATTTCTTCAGAGCTAGTGCTGGTTTCCCTACAGATATCCTCTGCGCAGCAATTCACCGACGGTAATTCCCGTCAAGGCCTCGGTCATGGCCCTGCGACCACGTGAAAAGAGGACCTCAATCTCGGTGATCTCTCTTCCGTCTGAGCGAGCCGGAACTGCCAAAACATCCTCTCCGACGGAATCCACGACCTCCTGTAGATAGATCCCTTCCAAGGGCCGGGACGGAAGATAACTGCCTTCGTCATCGACCTCGGCAACCAGACCCCTGTCTTTGAGTTTCTCAACGAGCGACCGGGCTAGCCGGGTTGAAATACGCAACGTGGCCGCCAGATTGTCAAGGCGGGCAGGACCTCGACCGCCTTGAAACGAGAGACCGATCTCGATCAGGAGCCTGACCCCGTAATAGTGGCGATAGCCATTCCCAGTCTCTTTATCCTGTTCCTCCGGAACCGAAAGATTGCCGGAGCACAAAAAGCTGACCTCAGCCCCGGCCAAAATGATGACCCAGACCAGGTAAACCCAAACCATAAATACAGGGATTGTTCCCAGTGTCCCGTAAATTTTCGTAAAGGAAGCAAAGTGGCTCACGTAGAACCCAAAGCCCGCCTTAGCCCCCTCGAACAAGGCCCCGGCCACCAGGGCCCCCCAGAACGCATCGCGCACACGAATCTGTTGCCTGGGCACCATCAGGTAGAGAAAGAGAAGGCCACCGACGCTCAGCCCGAGAGGTAGAAGGATATAAAAAATACGATCGGCAAAAGGCATCTTGAGAACGGAGCCTACCAGGGGAAGAGAGGAGAGTTTGGCGGTCATCGCGACAGACACGGCCAGGAGCACGGGGGTTAGGGTCACAGTAGTCCAGTAAGCGCTGAAACGGCTGAGGAATCTCCTTCTGCGCTCCGATCCCCAGATGGAACTGATGACGCTTTCCACGGTGCCGAACAATGAACTGGTCGAAAAGGCCAGGAACAAGACGCTGGCCACTCCCAGGGCAAGTGCGTTGCGGGAAAGCTGAGAAATATACTCGGGGATTCTCTCAACCATCGGCGAATTGGGGAGCAGGTGTTCCAAAAGGAGGCTGCGAACCCGATCGGTAGCCAGGCGCGACCGGGAAAGCAGGGAAAATGAAACAGCGAGTGAAACTCCACGCCCTTACGGGCGTGGCCTCTTTATAGTTCAATCTCCGCTTGTCCAGCGTCTTCCGCTCCCTGCAACTGGACGTAGCGTTTGATAATCTCTTCGTTGATC
>DATEAK010000131.1:0-10297 GCA_035288405.1 bacterium
TTCGGGGGCTCCTTGTTGTCATGAGACGGGAGCGCGGCAAACCAGCCTCCACAGAAATTCCAAGTCGGAACCGTGTGGATTCTTTAACGCTCAACAGTACGGAGGAAAGAAGGATGTACAGAGCCTGCATCGACATAGGCGGGACTTTCACGGATTGTCTTGTCTTGGACGATCAAGGAGATATTCACGAATTCAAATCACCCACGACTCCCCAAGATCCCTCCCTGGGTTTCCTCGCCTGCCTGGAAAAAGCAGCGAAGAGTTATCATCAATCCCTTTCCTCCTTTCTAGCGGAAGTAGACCTCCTCATTCACGGCACCACCCTGGCTACCAATACGCTCATCAACGAGAACGGCGCCAAGACCGGAATGATCACCACCAAAAACTTCCGGGACATCATCGAGATCCGAAGGGGCTTTAAGAACATCCGCACCTCTATGTACAACGTGTTCGTCCCCCCCTACAGCCCCCTGGTCCCCCGGAACCTGCGCCTGGAAGTCGAGGAGCGCATCCTAGCCTCCGGAGAAATTTTAACCACCCTGAACGAGGCTGAGGTGCAACAGGCAGTCGCCCAATTAAAGAAGGACGGAGTCCAGGCGATCGCTGTCTGCTTCCTCCATTCTTATGCGAACCCCAACAACGAGCAACGGGCCACGGCAATCTGCAAGGAGTCTTTCGACGGAGCCTACGTGACGGCCTCCCACGAGATTTTGCCCGTCTGGCGGGAGTATGAGCGGTTTTCCACTGCGGTGGTGTCCGCTTATGTGGGGCCTGTGGTAGAGCGCTATCTGCGAGCCCTGGAGAAGCGGCTGCGGGACTCCGGATTCAAGAGAAGTCTCCTCCTCGTGCTCTCCAGCGGGCTTGTAGAAACAGTCGAGAATTGCATACCGCGCGCCGTCTTCCTCATCGGATCGGGGCCTGCGGCAGCTCCTACGGGAGCTCTCTATCTGGGAAAAGCCGTGGATCATCAGAATCTCCTCTCCATCGACATGGGAGGAACCTCCCTGGATGTGTGTATGATCCGGAACGGGGAGATCCCCACCACGACCGAGAGCTGGGTGGGAGATGAGCGCGTCGCGATCAAGATGGTGGACATCCACTCGGCGGGAGCTGGAGGGGGCTCCATTGCCTGGGTCGATTCCCTGGGTCTCCTGCGGGTAGGCCCCCATTCCGCTGGCGCCGAGCCCGGGCCCGCCTGCTACGGCAAGGGAGGGGAAAACCCCACTGTCACGGATACCGATCTTCTGTTGGGCTATGTTCCGGCTGATTTCTTCCTAGGCGGCGAGATCTCCCTGGATGCACAGCGGGCCACCGAGGCCATCCAGAAGGTTGCCACCCCGCTCGGGATGACTGTTCCCCAGGCCGCACAGGCCATCTTCACCACGGTGAACTCCTTCATGGCCGACCAGATCACGGAGGTTTCCACGAAGAGAGGCTACGATGTCCGGGACTTCGCGCTGGTGGTGGGAGGCGGAGCCGGTCCGGTCCACGCTGCCTCCATCGCGGACCTTCTGCACATCCCTACAGTGGTCATCCCTTCTGTGGCAGCCGAGTACTCCGCCTTTGGCATGTTCGCCATGGACATTGGCCGCAACTACGCCCGCTCCTATATTTCTCGGGCGGACAGCATCGATCTGGAGAAAGTGAGCCGGCTCTACCAGGAAATGGAACAGGAAGCGCTGGAGGCGTTTCGTTCCACGGGGGGCTTCCCGGAGCAGGTGGTGTTCTCCCGCACGGCGGACATGCGCTACACGGGTCAGTTCCACGAAGTGGAGACGTCGATCGCCGGAGGGAAAATCTCCCCCGCTGATCTGGAAACCGCAATTCAGGGCTTCCACCGGAAGCACGAGGAGCTCTATACCTTCAACATGCACTGGAGAGGGGTCGAATTTCTCACGTTCCGTCTGCGGGCTACGGCTCCCAAGGCCCCCTTCCACCTAAGCCAGATTGCCAGTGGGACGGAGGACGCATCGGCCGCCCTCAAGAGGCACCGATCCTGCTGGTTCAACGGTCGTGAGGTGAATACCCCGGTGTACGACGGGGACAAGCTCCTGGCGGGCAACCGGATTCCCGGCCCCGCGATCATCGAGGAGACCACGACGACGGTGGTCGTCCCGGGTTCTTACACATGCGCTGTGGACCGGTTGAAAAACTATGTGATCTCGCGAAAGAGTTAGTTGCCGGAACTTGGAAATACAAAAGGAGAGAGCACAACCATGAACACGCGCAATATGGACGCGATCACGCTTTCTACTATATGGCACACCTTTCACAGCACCTGCCGGGAGATGCGCTACGTTCTGGACCGCACGGCTCAGAGTTATCTGATGGCCCAGCTTCACGACGTAGGTGCCGGGATTTGGGATGCCCAGGCCCGCACCCTCGCGGTTCCTGCCGGTCCGACCTCCCAGTTCCTGGGCCAGAAGTTCTCGGTGCGCTATATCCTGGACAAGTTCGGCGACAATCTCTACCCGGGCGACGTGATCCTGAACAACGATCCCCACCACGGCTACTGCAACCACCTGCCCGACTGGGGTTTTTTCCGCCCCATCTTCTACAAGGAGGAACTCCTCTTCTTCACACTCGCCCGCGGCCACCAGATGGACACCGGCGGTTCGTACCCAGGCGCCTACTTTCCCGACGGCTACGACATTCACGCCGAAGGGATCTGCATCCCCCCCATCAAAGTCTTCGAGAAGGGGGTGGAGAGAAAGGATGTCTTTGAGCTGGTCTGGAATAACGTGCGCTGGCCGGAAGCGGTACGAGTCGATAACTACTCGCTCATTGCCGCCACCAAGATCTGTGAAAACCGGATTCTGGCACTGCTCAATAAGTACGGTAGAGATACGGTGATGGACTGCGTTGATGAGATGATCGTTCGGATGGAGCGGGCCATACGGACCGAGATCAAGAAGATTCCCGACGGGACTTATTACGGTGAAGCCGCTTCCGACGACGACGGCTCCGAGCATGACGTGAAGGTTTGGGTGCGGTGCGAGGTCACGGTCAAAGGGGACGAGATGATCTTCGACTTCTCCAAGAGCGACAAGCAGAGAAAGGGGTTCGTAAATAACGTGCTCTCCTCCACTTACAGCCGGGCCGTGGCCGGGAGTTTTATCTTTTTCGATCCTGCCCTGGCCGACTTCCACAATGAGGGAAGCATGAACCCGATCAAGCTCATCGCCCCTGAGGGAACCGTGGTCAACGCCCAGTATCCGGCCACGGTCGGTGGGTCTCCGGTGAGCGTGGGGACACAGATTCTGGAGTCCCTTGTGATGGCTCTCTCTCAAGCAACGCCCGGCAAGGCCATCGCGGCATGGGGACGTCACCAGGGCCATTACATCTTCGGCTCCGATCCCCGAACCGGGGAGCGCTACGTGCAGACTACTTTCGACTCGGACGGTGGTGCCGGAGCCGTGTCAGGATACGACGGCTTTGAAGGGGCTGCCGCATTTCCCTCACTCGGATCCGTGCAGCGGGGTAATACAGAGGAGTTGGAAATCCGGTTCCCCTGGCGCATACTGCGCAACCATCTAGCGACCGACCTGTGCGGCGCCGGCAAGTGGCGAGGGGCCTGCGGCGTACACTGGGAAGCACTGAACGTGGGAAGCGACGGGGGGATGGCCACAGGTAGCTCGGACGGCCACCAGACCCAGCCTCCAGGAGCTGCTGGAGGAGCGCCTGGCCCACGGTGCAAAGCGTTCCTGCAGCGTGGCAACGAGCAAATTGTAGTGAAGCCCCACCGGATGTACCAGCTCCGCGCAGGGGATGTCCTGGTAAAGATCAGCGGCGGTGGTGCGGGTGTAGGCAACCCGCTGGAGCGTGACCCGCAAAGGGTTCGGGCCGACGTGGTAAAGGGAGTCGTCTCACTGAAAGCAGCCCGGGAGACCTACGGTGTGGTCCTCCATCCCGAAACCCTGGAAGTGGATCTGGCGCAGACAGCCTTGCTGAGAGGCCGGCCAAAGGAGATGACACAGAAATGAATCCGCGCAATGTTGATGCGATCACGCTTTCTACCATATGGCACACGTTTCAGAGCACCTGCCGGGAGATGCGCCACGTCCTGGACCGCACCGCTCAGAGCTACCTCATGGCCCAGCTTCACGACGTGGGTGCCGGGATTTGGGACGCACAGGCTCGCACCCTGGCGGTTCCCGCCGGACCGACCTCCCAGTTCCTGGGCCAGAAGTTCTCGGTGCGCTACATCCTGGACAAGTTCGGAGACAACCTCTACCCGGGCGACGTGATCCTGAACAATGACCCCCACCACGGCTACTGCAATCACCTTCCCGACTGGGGCTTTTTCCGCCCCATCTTCTACAAGGACGAGCTCCTCTTCTTCACACTCGCCCGCGGCCACCAGATGGACACCGGAGGCTCGTATCCGGGCGCTTACTTCCCCGACGGCTACGACATTCACTCCGAAGGGATCTGCATCCCCCCCATCAAAGTGTTCGAGAAGGGGGTGGAGAGGAAGGATGTCTTCGAGCTGGTCTGGAACAATGTGCGCTGGCCCGAAGCGGTACGAGTCGATAACTACTCGCTCATTGCCGCCACCAAGATCTGTGAAAACCGGCTTCTGGCCCTTCTGGACAAATACGGTAAGGACACGGTGCTGGACTGCGTGGAGGAGATGCTGGACCGGATGGAGAAGGCAATTCGGGCCGAGATTAGTCAGATGCCCGACGGGACTTATTACGGCGAGGCTGCCTCGGACGATGACGGCACCGAGCACGACGTGAAGGTGTGGGTAAAGTGTGAGGTCACGATCAAAGGCGACGAGATGCTCTTCGACTTCTCCAAGAGCGACAAGCAGAAGAAAGGGTTTGTGAACAACGTGCTCCCCTCTACGTACAGCCGGGCCATCGCCGGAAGTTTTCTGTTCTTCGATCCTGGGCTCGCCGATTTCCACAATGAGGGAAGCATGAGACCGGTCAAACTCATCGCCCCCGAGGGAACCGTGGTCAACGGCCAGTATCCGTGCACAGTCGGGGGTTCGCCCGTGAGCGTGGGGACACAGATTCTGGAAGCCACGACAATGGCCCTCTCCCAGGCGATGCCTCACAAGGCAGTCGCCGCGTGGGGGCGCCACCAGGGCCATTACATCTTCGGCTCCGATCCCCGAACGGAGGAGCGCTACGTGCAGACTACTTTCGACTCGGACGGTGGTGCCGGAGCCGTGTCAGGATACGACGGCTTTGAAGGGGCTGCGGTGTTCCAAACCTTGGGCTCCGTGCAGCGAGGTGAGATGGAGGAGGTGGAAATCCGGTTCCCCTGGCGCATCCTTCGCTACGGGTTCGAGCCGGATCTGTCGGGCGCCGGCAAATGGAGAGGCGCTTGCGGCATGCACTGGGAAGCGCTGAACGAGGGAAGCGACGGGGGCATGGCCACCGGCAGCTCGGACGGCCACCAGACCCAGCCTCCGGGAGCCGCAGGAGGCGACCCGGGACCGCTGTGCAAAGCCTACTTGCAGCGAGGTGACGAGCGAATCGTGTTGAAGCCCCACCGGATGTACCAGATCCGCACGGGCGATGTAGTGGTCAAATTCAGCGGCGGCGTCGGCGGGGTGGGCAATCCACTGGAGCGAGACCCCGAGAAGGTCCGGGCCGATGTGGTAAAGGGAGTCGTCTCACTGAAGGCAGCCCGGGAGACCTACGGTGTGGTCCTCCATCCCGAAACCCTGGAAGTGGATCAGGCCCAAACCGCCTTGTTGAGAGGCCGAGCGCCTGATTGACCCCACATTAGAAACACCCACGCGACCGTTTCCTATATGGGAAGCCAAGAAGGAGAAGGAATGATGGTAAAAAGAGGGTTGATAGGGATCGCAATCTCGCTAGTCGCTTTGACCCTCGGGGCCCAGGCGACTCCAGCGGCTGTTCCTCGAAGCGCCACATTGGCTACCCATGCAGTGGGAACCGGCTACAACGCCATGGGGACTGGCATCGCCACTGTTGTAAGCCGTCACACGCCCATCGCCGTTCGGGTGCAGCCCTTTGCAGGTCCGCCGGCCTGGCTCCCTTCCATGGACCAGGGGGAGACGGACATGGGGATTCTCACCAGTGCCGACGGGGTCAGCTCCTATAAGGGGGTCGTGATCTACAAAAGGCCGTTTAAGAATACCCGGATCCTCGTAGTTGGCGGCACACTCAAGCTTGGCTTTTTCGTCCCCAAAGACTCCCCAATTGAGACCGTCGCTGACTTGAAAGGGAAAAAGATCCCCGCTGATTACCCTGGAATCCCAATCGGCCGCCTGAGTACCACAGCCTCCCTCGCCTCAGCCGGCCTCACTTACAACGACATCATAAGAGTCCCCGTATCGGATATGGCAGCAGGGATTCAGGCCTATTTGGAGGGAAGGCTGGATGCGGGATGGCACTCTGTCGGTAGCCCCGCCATTGAGGAGGTCAATGCCCGCAAGGGAGGGGTAAAGTTCATCTCCGTGAACTCCACGCCGGAGGGGGCCAAGAGAATGGCGGAGATCTACCCCGGGAGTTACCCGAGTTTCCTCAAGGCGGGAACTGCAACCGCGGTGGTGAAGGATACCGCCGTCCTGACCAACGACATCTATCTGGTGGCGTCCAAGGATTTTAGCGATGCGGCGGCCTACGAGATCGTCAAGGCCCTTTGGGAGTACAACCAGGAATTGGGGGCCGCCTATCCCACTCTCAAGGAATGGCAGCGGGACCGGATGGTGAGCGAGAAAGCCTTTATCCCCTACCACCCCGGAGCGATCAAGTTCTTCAAGGAAAAGGGGGCATGGAGCAAAGAGATGGAGGCCCTGCAAGCAAGCCTCTTGAGTCAATAGTGTACCCGGAACGGTCCGAACCTATCGGGCAACAAAACAGGAGATCCATCTCTCGGTCAACTGGCTGGGCGCACAACCCCGATCCGACATGAATCAGATCCGGAAATCGTTGCTGATCAGCGATCGATCACGAGACAAAGTTGCTTCTGCCATGAATCGACAACTCACCTTGAGCGAGTTTCTGGACCCGCGACCCATATGCCGACAGCCCTTACAGGAAGCGGCCCAGAATCGCATAGGGCTTGAGTTTTATATCGGATCGGGGTTAGGGTCTCTCTCTGGATTCACGAATAGCTTCAATGATATCCTTGCGGGTGATCCTTTTCTTCAAACCAGGCACATCGAAAGGAGACCGGCGGCGAGATTTCTTTGGAACAATGGCGAACATATCACCACTCCGCCGACGAATGACAACCTCTTCGCCCTTTGACTCTTCAAGGATGCCTGCCAATCTCTGCCTAGCCTGAGAGTATGTATAAATTTTCATGTCTTATTCCACCACCTTAATGCCAAGACGCTCATTTGTACAACGTTTCAATCCTTATGGGTTAGTAGCCTGTCCCCTTTTCCTCAACTTTTCTCTCACAAATGAACGGCCATATAACTTTAGCCCCTGGCGGATGCACTTTTCCAAACTGGTCCATATAGGCGACCTTCACCTTTTGGTTTCGTTTTTTGACTGGATCAATTGGTGTCATGTCTCCTGAAAGGAGTTGGAGAAAGTCATAACGATATCTTATTTTTCGGTTGCCAAGCTGGGTTTGTTGTCTTCCATAAATATTTAAATGCAAATGAGAATAAGTTACTCCTTTCCCCGTCTTCCCAACAAATCCTATGACCTGACCTAGTTTTACTTCCTGATTTACATCAACATTAAAGCCGGATAAATGGACGTAACTGGCGCTTATGTCATCTCGTCTAGGGTAATGCCTTATGATGACATGATTACCAAGTTCACTTCCGGGCTCATCAATCTGTCTAGCAATAACTCGACCATCGGCAATTGCTACGATTGGAGTGCCTTCCGGTAAACCCCAATCAACCCCAGCATGAAAAAGCCACTGGGCGTATTCACTCCTCAATCTCCCGGAGCGATTGTAACGATCAGCAAAACCAGAAGCTATCACAGGGCAATTTGCATCTTCCGGCATTTCTGCGGTCAATCCAGTTTCAAAAATACCAGCAGCTATATATTCTTCCTCGGTTCCAGTAATGCTCCTTTGGCTAACGGTTGTTTGGCTTGCTGCCAGTGAGACACATGCAGATGCAACCGCAAATATTATTCCAAGTTTTGATAAATGAGGTGAAGGCGTCTGAATACCTCTGCAAGCACGCAATACAGATACTCTAACACGAAAAAGGATAGACCTGTTGTGATTCCCATCCCTCAGCGAGAATATTTCAAGCTCCTGGATCGCCGCGAATACTGCGGCGTTTGAGAAATTCCGATATCTCAGGACTTCCCGGGCGAATTTTTCAGGTGCTTGGACAGGAATTCCAGAGTCCGGGTCCAGGAGATTTCAGTGGCTTCCGCATGGTAGCGCTCCGGGTGCATGTCATTGGTAAAGGCGTGCCCCGCTCCGGGATAGAGATGGATCTCGTGCTCCTTGTTCCCTTTCTCCAAGGTTGCCCGGAACTCTTCCACCTCGGAGAGCGGCGTGACATCGTCCTCTTCCCCATAGTGACCCAGGAGCGGACAGGACAATCCTTCCAGCTCCATCGGGTCAGGGAAGAGACTCTGGAAGTAGATGACAGCCGCTTTCCATGAAGGCTGGCGGCAAGCAGCCAGCAAAGCCAGGCCGCCGCCCATGCAGAACCCCACGATCCCCACGCGCTCGCCGTCCACGAAGGGGAGTCCGCGAAGATAGGGGACGCCGCCAAGGATGTCCTGAACTGCCCGCTCCAGATCCAGGGATGTTTTCAGGCGCGCGGCTATTTCCGGGTCCATGGTCAACTGGCCATGGTAGAGGTCGGGGACGAGAACCACATACCCCTCCCGAGCCAGCTTCCGGGACAGATCCCGGAAGTGGCTGTCCAGCCCCCACCACTCATGAAGCACGATCAGCGCCGGGTGTTTTCCTGTTGCCGTGGGGCGGCTGAGAAAAGCATCCACCCCCTGCTCTCCGTTCTTGTAAAAGGCATGCATGGAGACGATGCTCATCGCAAATCTCCCCTCACCCTGACCCTCTCCCCGATACGGGGAGAGGGAAAACAAAAGGATTGCCTGAACAGAAGCTTCAGGTGGCCCTGTACTTTTGGTCCATGGCGTACTTCTCCTGGAGTCCCACAATTTCGTGGAATTCATCGAACGAGATGAGGCGTTCAAGAATCCCTTGGGTAGTCCCTTGCCGGCTTAGCGAGCTATAGACATCATTCAGTGCTTTGGCAGCCGCGTACAGAGGGGCTAAGGGCCATACGATCAGGTGAAATCCCAAAGCCCGCAGCTCCTCAAGGCTCAGCAGCGGCGTAACCCCGCGTTCGATCATGTTCGCCACCAGGGGACCCGGGACACTGCGGGCAATCTCCTTCATCTCATCGATCGACTCGGGCGCTTCAATAAAGACGGCGTCGGCTCCCGCTTCGTGAAACATCCTGCCGCGCCGGATCGCTTCTTCGATCCCGTGGGCCTGTCGGGCGTCGGTTCTCGCCACGATGAAGAGATCTCCGCCGGCTCGGGCATCCCTGGCCGCTTTCAGCTTCTGGAGATACTCCTCCAGAGGAATCACCTGCTTGCCCTTCATATGGCCGCAGCGCTTGGGCCACACCTGGTCCTCCAGGAAGATTCCGGCGGCTCCCGCCGCCATCACTTCTTTGACCGTGCGCATCACGTTAATGGCGTTCCCGTAACCGGTGTCCACATCGACGACGACCGGGGTTTCCACGACACGACAAATCCGCCGGGCCGCCTCCATCATCTCCGATTGGGTGAGAAGGCCGAAATCCGGCTCTCCCAGATAGGTGGCTGAGACGCTGTACCCCGTGATGAAAAGGATCCGGCAGCCGGCCCGCGCACCGATCCTCGCAGTGAGCGCGTCATACACTCCCGGCATGATCACAGTACCCGATTCTTTGAGAAGCTCTCGGATCTCTTGAGCCTTATTCATGGGTCCTCCCGGTGAGAAAGTTGAAGTCATTTTAAGCTCAGCAGCACTTTAGAGCAAGTTCCGACTCGAAGAGCTAAGGGCCAAGTGCCGAGAGCTAAGTGCCGGGAAAAGGGAAGGGCAAAGAGTACTCTGGCTCTCAGCTCTCAGCACTTAGCACTTGACAGCCAAGCGGAGACGGAATAAAGATAGCCCATAAATCCCAACTTTTTCTCAACAAGGAAGCGATCAGGACACAGCATTCAGCCTGAGTCCATCCTTCCGAGCTGAGCGCTGATTGCTTCAAGGGGGGAACTATGGGTTCTATGGCTCGGTTCTGGGCAATTCTGTGGATGCTCTTTTTTCTGATCCTTCCCAATACCGTTCCTGCAGGCCAGATGAACTTCAGCTG
>DATEAK010000132.1:0-4406 GCA_035288405.1 bacterium
CCGCCACGGCGGAAATCGTTCTGGAGGGTACGGTTCCTCCCGACGAAAATCTCTGGATGGACGAAGGACCCTTCGGAGAGTTTACAGGCTATTACGGCGGAGACCGGATGCGGAGACCCGTTGTTTACTTAAGCGCGATTACACACCGGAATAATCCGATTTATCAGGGTACCTTTGAAGGCGCTCCCCCGAATGAAAGCGCCACGATCCGCACGATCGGTCACACGATCGGCCTCTGGGATAAACTGCTCAGGGCAGGAGTTCCCGGCATCAAAGACGTGCATGAGAGAGGGTGCGCCGCCTTCATCGCCATTGTTTCTCTGGAGCACCAGTACTACGGCGGCCACGCCCGGCAGGTGATTGACGCAATTTTCGCCGTGGCGGGAGGCGTCAAATGGGCGATCGTGGTGGACGGTGACATCGACGTTTACAATTGGGACCAGGTCGAATGGGCCTTATCGACCCGGGTGCAGCCCCACCGGGATATCATAATCACAGATGGTTGGGAGCGTGGCCTCCACCTGGATCCATCAATTGAGCCCGAGAGGAGACCCTACCCCAGGTGCCAGAGTTCCCGGATTGGAATCGACGCCACCACCAAATTCAAGGGGTTCGATTGGCCTCCCGCCGTCGGGCCTACACAGCAAATGGAAGAGGAAGTCAAGAAGCGCTGGGCCGAGTACGGATTCTAACCCCGGTCCCCAAAAAGATGACGGGCTGGATTCGTACAAGCCGGAACGGTTTCTGTAGAACTCTGCGAAGATCGCGGGCAATGTGAATGACGTCGGATCGAAGTTACGGGAGGAAGTATGGCATTTCGGGATCTGAGAGAATATTTGAGCGCTCTGGAAGAAAAGGGGAAACTCCACCACGTGAAAGCGGAGGTGGACAAGGACTGGGAAATCGCCGCGGTGGGCCGGCGGGTCTTCCAGAACATTCCTCCGGAAAAGCGACCCGTGGTCATGTTCGACCATGTGAAAGGATTCGACATTCCGGTTCTCATCGGCTCCCTGGGCGCCTCGCCGCAAGTTTATGGCCTGGCGCTCCAGTGCTCAGCCCAAGAGATCCACCAGCGCTGGGAGCACGCCCAGCTTCATCCCATCAAGCCGGAGAGAGTAACCACCGGCCCCTGCAAAGAGGTGATCCTCAAGGGAGAGGAAGCGGATCTTCTCCGCTTCCCGGTTCCCACCTGGACCGTGGAGCACGATCCCGGCCCTTACATTACTGCTCCTTGCATCGTCTCCAAGGACCCTGTTTCGGGGAACTACAATGTAGGCACCTACCGACTTCAGGTGAAAGACAAGAGAAAGCTCGGCCTCATGGCGCCCGAGGGCCAGGACATTGCCAGGCACCGCCGCATGTACGAGGAGAGAAAGCAGCCCATGCCCGTGGCGATCATCCTGGGAGGAGATCCCACGATTGAGATGGTCTCGGTGACCAAGTTCAGCGCCACAACGAGCGAGTACGATATGGCTGGAGGCCTGCGGGGAGAGCCGGTCTCACTGGTCCCCTGCGAAACCGTCCCACTGGAGGTGCCGGCCACGGCCGAGATCATCATCGAGGGAGAGGTCCCTCCGGGATACCGGGAATGGGAAGGGCCATTCGGCGAATATACGGGTTACATGGGGGCCGCGGGCAACATGCCCGTAATCAATGTTACCTGTATCACCCATCGAAAGCGTCCCATCTACCGCGCCTTCTTCAGCCAGATGCCCCCCTCCGAGTCGAGCTGTATCCGGCGGACGGGGTGGGAGCAATCCCTGATCAAGCATCTGAAGGATGACCTGGGACTGCCGGTGGCGGATCTTTATCTCCCGGAGAGCGGCGGGGTCACAGGCATTCTGATCATCGCCATGGCCAAGCACCAGATCTGGCAGGTCAAGCAGGTCGTTTACGCCACCTGGGGCCTGTATCCGGCCTTCGGCAAGATTCTCATCGTCGTGGACGAGGATATCGACATTCGCGACCACACCCAGGTGGAGTGGGCCATGAGCTTTCGCATGCAACCGGAACGGGATGTCGAGATTGTGTCCAACGCCAAAGCGATCGGTCTTGATCCCTCGCAAGCTCCCCCGGATGTGCCCCAGGAAAACATCTCCCGCTACATCAGCTCGAAACTCGTCATCAACGCCACCCGCAAGCACGCTTTCCCTGCCCTGGCCCTACCCCCCAAGGAGCATCTGGAAATCGTGGACAGGCAGTGGGAGAAATACGGGTTTCAGCGATGACCGTGCCGCAGGCACATAGGAAACACAAAATGGACATCTCTCTGCTGGTTTTGGGATTATTCGTGGCGGTCCTGATTGGAGTAGCTCACCTCACCGGGGGGTGGTCCACGGTCCTGTCGGGACTGCAACTTTCCAGCGGCATGCTGAAGACCGTCTGGTTGCGAATGTTCCTGGGCATCCTCATGGCCGGGATGATGCAGGTGCTCATCCCGGCAGAGGTGATCGCGCATTGGATGGGAAAAGGATCGGGGTTCCGGGGGATCCTCGTGGGCACGGCGGCAGGAGCCATCTCGCCGGGTGGACCGTTTGTCAATTTCCCGATCGTCGCGGTCCTCCAAAACAGCGGGGCCGGCATCGGCCCTCTGGCCGCCTACCTGACGGCCTGGGGAGTGATTCCGGTGCATCGCACCCTGGTCTGGGAACTCCCCTTCCTGGAGCACGATTTTGTCTTTGCCCGGCTGCTGGCAAGCTTGTTTGCCCCCATCGTGGTGGGACTCTTGACCCCGGCGGTCCTGGAGGTTCTTGCCAAACTCTCTGGAATAAAAATCCCCGGCTGAAAGCTAATGCCGGCTTGGTACCCCCGGTTGGCTTATAGTAATCGTCCCCGGATTTCTTCGGCGTCATAGGGACCGGCGCCCTCGTTGGCGTGAACGTAGACCTTGCGGCGATGGGCCGGACCGTACTTGCCATCGAAGGCATCTTTCATCCAGTCCAGGATGAAAGGGTTCATGTTGAGGCCGGCCAACCCCTTGATGTCTGACTGAGCATGGCATTCGTCCTCGAAGATCCACATCTCCTTGGGACCCGCCAGGTTATCGAAGACCGCTTCCGCTTCCTCCAGATAGGTGAGGCTATCGTACTCCCCGATCGATAAGAGCGTCGGGCACTGCACTTTCTCCGAGTATCCTTCCATGGTCATGCGCTCGGCCATGCGGTCAAACTCTTCTTCGTCGCGCATGCCCGCCATGTACATGAAAACCTGCTTGAACCGAGGGGAGGCATGCTCAAAGATGGCGACCTTGTTCCCGTAGCAGGCAGTGGATGCGCCGCACACCTTCAGGCGGGGATCGTGAGACGCGGCCCTCAAGGCCCAGAAGGAGCCGAAGCTGCCCCCGAAGACCCCGATCTTCTCGGGGTCGACTTCAGGGCGTGTCAGAAGGTAATCCACACAGGCCTTCATAGCCCGCTCGTAATTGTCGTCGGTCACGCGGATCTTGCGAATGTTGCTGATCCCCTGGCCGGGCCCGTCGATGGCCAGCAGGTGCAGACCGCGCCGCAGGTAATTGCGCCCCAGAGGATCGCCCGAGGTCTCCTTGCAGCCGTCCATCCCCGGGATGGTCACGACAGTAGGGCGCGGTTTGCGATCCGGAGAGCAGTGAAAGCGGGCCTGGATGGAAACCTTTTCCCAGGGAATCTCTACCGTTTCCACCGGGTGGGGGCTCGCCGCGATTGCTTTATCGAAGCATTCCAGGAGCTTGCTGTGGTAATACATCTTGCGATTATCGTCGTCGGCAAAGATGGCATGCTGGGCCTCATGATAGGCCCTGGCCGCCTGGTAATACACATCAGGGGCCGTCGCCTGGTGGCCGGCAGCCTCGGCAGCCCGGGCAATTCGTTCCAGGTGCGCAGCGTGCTTCCCGATGTGGCGGGGAATCATGCGGTACGACTTGACTTCCTCCGGAACCGTGCGCTCGTCGTATTCCAGATTCTGGACCCTGCCGGTGGTCTTCACGATCCAGTCCAAAATCCATTGCTGGTTGTCCCTGCGGCGCGCGAGCTTCATGATATTCCTCTCCCTTTCTGTAAGAGTCCGCTTCTTTTCAGGCGGGCGTAGGTATCTGAGATTTCGGAATCTATCAAACCACCCCGCACCTGTCAAAGAGGAAAAGGAAAGGGGTGCTCCCTTGGGCTCACGAAGCGCTTGCGACGAGAGATCAGAATAGAGGGTCAGAGTACTTTTTCATTGGTAACTGATTCCGTCTTTCTTGGTCTTCCTCGTGACTCCCCGATGAAACGTCGTCCCGTCATCGCTTCATGAATCTCCCCAGATCCCCAACATGAGAAGGCTCCACGAGCAGGTGGAAATGATTGGTCATCAGAACGTAGGCGTAAATCCTGCACCGACACTTCAGCTTCGCCTGTCGAAGACATTCCAAGAAAAACCGGTAATCGTCTTCT
>DATEAK010000133.1:0-3703 GCA_035288405.1 bacterium
AGCAAAGAATGGGAAGCCAAGGTGGGCCGGGGAACCTCGGTGAACTGGCCCGCGGGGCTGGGCGGCAAGGGCAACGAAGGCGTCGCGGGTCAGGTAAAGAATACTCCCGGTGCCATCGGCTATGTGGAGCTGGCCTACGCCGCGCAGAACAGCCTTCCCTACGCGTATATCAAGAATCGGGAAGGAAGGTTTGTAGAGCCGACTCTGGAGTCCACCAGCGCGGCGGCGGCCGGTGCGGCCCAAAATATGCCCGCCGACTTCCGCGTCTCCCTGGTCAATCCTCCCGGCCGGGATGCGTACCCCATTGCGGGTTTCACCTGGCTATTGGTCTACAAGAACCAGAGGGATGAGGTGCGCGGAAAAGCCCTGGTTAATTTTCTGTGGTGGGCCATTCACCAAGGGCAAAAATACGCCCCCGACCTTCTCTATGCTCCACTTCCCTCACAGGTCGTGAGAATGGTCGAAAAGAAGATCCAAGAGATCAGCTACCGGGGCAAGCCTCTGTTGGTATCCCGGTAATCGGCAGGATCATCATGAGTCCGAGTGCACCGGAAGGGAGTCTGGCCTGGCGCCGGACTCCTTTCCGAATTCCACTTCTTCGAATTGAGCTGAGAATCCCGAATTGGGGGGAAGGGATCTTCAAATCTCTAACCTTCCTCTTCGCCTTGAGCATTCCCATCCTCATTTTTGTAGTGGGACTTGAAATGGCCCTCTCTTCTCGCCTGTCCCTGGCCCAATTTGGCTGGCGCTTCCTGGTGACCTCCACATGGGATCCGGTGTTTGGTAAATTCGGTGCCCTTCCATTCATTTACGGCACCCTGGTGTCTTCCTTCCTTGCCCTTCTCTTCGCCCTTCCCCTGAGTCTGGGGACAGCCATTTACTTAAGTGAGATGGCTCCTCATGGAATTCGAGGGCCCCTGGCGAATCTCGTCGAGTTGCTGGCGGCAATTCCCAGCGTAATCTACGGCTTGTGGGGGATCCTCGTCCTGGCACCCCTCATGCGCCAGTATGTCCAGCCTTTTCTGAAAGCCACGCTGGGATTCCTCCCCTTTTTCCAGGGCCCAGCGTACGGAGTTGGAATGCTCACCGCCGGTGTGATTTTGTCCGTCATGATCGTTCCTTTCATTGCTTCCGTATCCCGGGAGGTTCTTCTGGCCGTCCCTCAATCGCAACGAGAAGCCGCTCTTGCTCTCGGCGCCACTCGCTGGGAGATGATCCGAACGGCCGTGCTCCCTTATGGCAAGGGAGGGATTGTGGGAGGCATCATGCTCGGCTTGGGCAGGGCACTGGGCGAGACCATGGCGGTCACTATGGTTATCGGAAACCGCCCCGACATTGCCCTTTCTCTGTTTGCCCCCGGCTATACCATGGCCAGCGTCATTGCCAACGAGTTTACGGAAGCCACCGGGAACCTCTATCTCTCCGCTCTCGTTGAAATCGGACTCGTGCTTTTCCTTCTGACCATCGTGGTTAACGCCCTGGCTCGATTGTTGGTCTGGCGCGTCACCTCCGGACCCAAGGGCGGCATCCGAGAATGAACTCAAACCTCACCTACCTGAAAAGAAAGACAACCAACTGGGTCATGTCCAGATTGTCGCTCCTCTTTGCCCTGTTGACTCTCCTCCCCCTAGCGCTCATTTTTTTCTACCTACTTTCAAAGGGAGTCTCGGCCCTCAATCTGGATTTTCTTACGCATTTGCCCAAGCCCGTGGGAGAGCCGGGGGGGGGCATGGCCAATGCAATTGTCGGCACCCTGATTCTCGTGGGGCTGGCCTGTCTTCTGGGCCTTCCGATCGGAATCCTGGCGGGTGTTTACCTGGCCGAGTTTGGCCATAATCGCTTCGGCCTGCTGGTGCGCTTCACGGCCGACGTCATGAACGGCATCCCCTCCATCGTCATCGGGATCTTTGCTTACACCATCGTAGTTCTCCCCATGAGGCGCTTCTCGGCACTGGCCGGCGGAGTGGCACTGGGGATTATGATGATCCCCGTCGTTACCAGAACCACGGAAGAGCTGCTCAAACTGGTCCCCGTATCCTTGCGCGAAGCCGCTCTGGCCCTGGGCATACCTCGCTGGAAGACCATCGTGAGTGTGGTCTTGCGCACGGCGCGCATGGGAATCGTCACGGGAGCATTGGTGGCCGTCGGGCGCATCGCGGGAGAGACGGCGCCCCTCCTCTTCACGGCCTTTGGCAACCGGTTCTGGCAATCCGGGTTGGTCCAGCCCATCGCGGCTCTTCCCCTGCAGATCTTTGCTTACGCGATCTCCCCTTTTGACGACTGGCACTCCCAGGCATGGGCGGGGGCTCTGGTCCTCATCTCTCTCGTTTTTCTGATTGGTCTCTTCACGAGACTCTTGCTGAAATCCAAATATTCACTACGAGGTGGACAATGACACCCCAAGTACTGAAGCAGGTCATCTTCCCCAATTCGGCAGTTTTCGAAGAACCTCGGGGGCAATCTTCCTGCCTGCTGAAGGTCGACGCTCTAAGTGCATGGTTTGGAGCAACGCAGGCACTTCACGAGATCTCCATGGATCTGGAGCGTAACCAGGTCACCGCGGTCATCGGCCCCTCCGGCTGCGGCAAGTCCACCTTTATCCGCTGCCTGAACCGCATGCATGAAGAGGTTCCCGGAGCGCGGGTTTCCGGAACCGTTCTTCTGGAAGGTGCAAACATTTACGACCCGGCCGTGGATCCCGTGATCATCCGCCGAAAGATCGGCATGGTCTTCCAGAAGCCGAATCCTTTTCCTACCATGTCCATCTATGATAATGTGGCTTCCGGGCTCAAGCTGAACGGATTGCGAAACCGCCGGCAGCTGGACGAAATCGTAGAGAAGAGCCTGAAAATGGCGGCCCTCTGGGAAGAAGTGAAAGATCAACTGGAGGAATCGGGCATGAGCCTATCGGGTGGCCAGCAGCAGCGCCTGTGCATTGCCCGGGCTCTGGCCGTCACGCCCGACGTGCTCTTGATGGACGAGCCTTGCTCCGCTCTGGATCCGATCTCGACGGCCAAGATCGAAGAGTTGATCTACCAGCTCAAGAAGAATTACACAATCGTCATCGTCACCCACAATATGCAACAGGCAGCCAGGGTTTCCGACCGGACGGCGTTCCTGTACCTTGGAAAGCTGATTGAGATGGGCGAAACCCAGAAGATCTTTACCAGCCCCCGGGAGAAACAGACGGAGGATTACATCACGGGAAGATTCGGATAAGGAGCTTTCAGCATTCAGCGATCCGCTTTTGATGAAACGAAAGGCGGCAGAGAAAACTCTCCGTTCAGGATCTGAAAGCTGACCGCGGAGTTTGGATCGGAGGAAGCATGACGGAAAGACACTTCCACCAGGAACTGGGAGAACTAAAGAACAACCTGCTCAAGATGGCCGGTCTTGTGGAGCGCGCCATCGCCATCTCCATCGCAGCCTTGATGGAACGGGATTCCTCCAAAGCCAATGAGGTGATCGCCGGAGACAACGCCATTAATGACCTGGAGAACACCATCGACGAGCAGTGCGTCACGCTGCTGGCCTTGCAGCAGCCCATGGCCGTCGACCTGCGGCTCATCACAGTGGCCTTGAAAATCGTCAAAGATCTGGAGCGGATGGGAGACCAGGCTGTGAACATCGCCGAGCGCGTGTGCAGCCTCAATGAGGAGCCCCAGCTCAAGCCCTACATCGACCTCCCCCATATGGCCCGCAT
>DATEAK010000134.1:0-10335 GCA_035288405.1 bacterium
CCAATTGATCAGGCGTTGCCATTCAGCTCCAAGGGAACAGCCCCCGCAAGCAACCTAAAATAGCGATCCGCTTTCAGCCATCAGCTTCCGACTGCTGAAGTTTCTAAATTTCCTTCCTCTTCCAGATTCGAGGCTGAATCCTGACCGCTGATTGCTGAGCGCTCTCCCCAAAAAGCGACGGACCCTTGACCTCGCTGGGATTTAAGGTACCCTGGGCAGGTAATAATTCACGCATCGCGCATGCTTCAGAGGGGGGAGGCATGTCCCACAAATACACAAATCGTCTGATTCACGAGAGCAGCCCTTATCTTTTGCAGCACGCCCACAATCCGGTGGACTGGTACTCCTGGGGAGAGGAAGCATTTCAAAAGGCCGGGGAGGAAGACAAACCGATTCTGCTCAGCATCGGATATTCGGCCTGCCATTGGTGCCACGTCATGGAGCATGAATCTTTCGAGAGCGAAGAAATTGCCGAGATCATGAATCACCACTTCGTGAACATCAAGGTAGACCGGGAAGAACGCCCCGACCTGGACCACGTATACCAGACCGTGGTGCAACTGCTTACGGGTCACGGCGGCTGGCCCCTGACCGCTTTTCTCACCCCGGACCAGAAACCGTTTTTTGGAGGCACGTACTTCCCCCCGCAAGACCGCCACGGGCTTCCTGGTTTTCCCCGTCTCCTCCTCACTATGGCTAAAATTTACCGGGAGCAGAAAGCAGAGATCAGCACCAACATGATCCGGATTATGGCTGCCCTCGACCAAACGGACCCTCCTCGAGGTAATCGGGATCTTCCAGATGCCACACTCCTCGCCGGGGCCTCGCAAACCCTCCAAGAGCAAATGGACCTCCAGTGGGGAGGGTTTGGCCGGCAACCCAAGTTCCCCAACTGCACGATCCTGGATCTTTTACTTCGACAATATCAAAGATCTCGCAAACGGGAATTCCTGGACCCCGTTCTTTTGACCCTTCGCAAGATGGCGCAGGGCGGGATTTATGATCACCTGGGAGGTGGATTTCATCGTTACTCGGTGGACAATCGTTGGTTTGCCCCTCATTTTGAAAAAATGCTTTACGACAATGCCTTGCTTCCCAGGATCTATCTGGCCGCCTACCAGATTACAGGAGAGCCTCTGTTCGCTCAGGTCGTTCGGGAGACTCTGGACTACCTGCACCTCGAGATGCGTGATCCCGCAGGAGGATTTTATTCGACTCAAGACGCGGACAGCGAAGGAGAAGAAGGGAAATTTTATCTGTGGTCTCAAGAGGAGATTCTGAAGATTCTCGGATCTCAGAGCGGCGAGTTGTTCTGCCGGGTCTACAACGTGACGAAACCCGGAAATTTTGAAGAAAGAAACATTCTAAACCTCTCCCGTCCCATGGCTGAGACAGCCGCTGTGCTGGGTTTGGAACCTGCCGAGTTGGAAGGGATCCTCAAACAGAGCCGGGAAAAACTGCGTGTCGAGCGTGAAAAACGCGTGAAACCGTTCCGGGATGAAAAAATCCTAACCGCATGGAACGGACTCGCCATCTCCACTTTGGCCATGGCCTCGCAAGTTCTGGATGACGAACGCTATCTCAAAGCGGCCCGGCAGGCTTTGGACTTTATTGAATCTCACCTGGAGATCCCCGGAAACCAACTCCTTCACACTTACAAAGAGAACCAGACCAAGATTAAAGGCTTCTTGGAAGACTATGCTTATCTCATCGAAGCGCTTTTGGAAACCTACCAGGCCTGCGGAGAGCAGACTTATCTGGACAAAGCTTTACGATTGCACCGGACAATGCTCGACCAGTTCTGGGACTCGGAGCTGGGAGGTTTTTTCCTCACCGCCAGCACACAGGAGCCTCTCATCGTCCGCCCTAGGGATTCCTACGACCAGTCCGTGCCCTCGGGCACGTCCGTGGCAACCCGAAGTCTCCTGCGACTTCATCATTTCACGGGAGAAGAACGACACCGGGAAACGGCCGAGAAGGTCTTTCGCCTCTTCCGGGAGTCCATGGCACAGAACCCCTTCGGGTTCGGGAATCTTCTTTGCGCTCTTGATGATTACCTGGAAGGCCCCACGGAAGTGACCATCCTAGCAGACCCGTCCGATCCAACGCGCAGGGAGATGATCAGGGTATTGTATTCCGTCTACCTGCCCAATCTGATCCTTCATCAGACGTCCGATGGTGGTGTCATTGGTGGGACAATAGGCAAATATTTGAACGGGAAAGGCAAGCACAACGACAAGACGACGGCGTACGTGTGCCGTCACTTCTCCTGCTCCCAGCCGGTCACATCCGCGGCTGATCTCAAAGAAGTTCTGACTCAATCTTAAGGACGGCGGGACAGATAAATCCGCAGCCGTTCCATGGCCTCCTCGATATTTTCCAGGGAATTGGCATAGGAAAAGCGCAGGAAGCCTTCGCCGTTGCTGCCAAAATCCACTCCCGGTGTGACGGCCACATGGGCCTCTTGCAGGATATCAAAGGCAAGATCATAGGAACACGATGAGAATTTTCTGGCATTCGCGAAAATGTAAAAGGCTCCTGTCGGGTTCTTGAAAACTTCAAATCCCATCCCTCGAAGGGCATCGAGCATCACCAGACGCCGCCGGTTCAAGGTTTCCCGAGCCTCCCGTGCAAACTGCTCTCCCGCCCGCAATGCCTGCAATCCGGCCCATTGGATAAAGTCGCCGGCCGAGATGAAAAAGTTTTGTTGTAGTTTCTGCAGGGCGCGCACGTAAGAGGGCGGGGAGATTACATAACCCAAGCGCCATCCGGTCATCGCGTAAAGCTTGGAAAATCCGTTGAGGACAAATACGTCGGGCCTGAATTCTAAAGCCGTGTGGGTCTCCCCTTCGTAAACTAAGCCATGATAAATCTCATCGGATATGAGGGGAATCCCCATTTCGGACAGGGACTGCAAGATTCCTGAGGAGAGGACCGTTCCCGTCGGGTTAGCGGGGGAGTTGATCAGGATGACTTTCCCCCCTTCCTCGATTCCTCGGTAAACTGCCTCGGGGCTTAGGGCAAAACCGTTTTCCTCGTGAACATCGATATATTCCGGCACCCCTCCAAGAAACTCAATATGGTTGGAATAGCAGGGGTAACCTGGATTGGAGAGAATGACGCGGTCCCCAGGGTTTAGCAGAACCGAAAAAGTCAGCAGGAGGGCTGGAGACGTCCCGGAGCAAACCACGATTTGGTCAGGGCTGGTGCGGATCCCATATTCCTGTTCGTAATGTTCTGCGATGGCTTCCCGCAAGGGCAATATCCCCAAACTGGACGTGTAGCGTGTTTTTCCCTCTGCCAGAGCTCGTATTGCCGCCTCTTTCACGACCTCAGGGGTGGCGAAATCAGGCTCCCCCACCTCCAGGTGAATTACCTTTTCTCCCCGTGCTTCGAGCTCCTGTGCCTTCTCGAAGACATCCATCGCAATAAAAGGTCTTATTTGTTGAGCTCTTTCAGATATCATGAAACCTGAAAACCCGCTAGCGTCCAAATCACAATGACTTACGCTAGCATAGGAGGGTTTATACAGCAAGGGAAAAGCCGGAACCCCAAAAACTACAATGGGAAGCGAGAAAAATAAGTTGCTTTGTCTTTGCATATATGCTAGAAGCCCTTTAGATTGAGACTGATAGAAACTTCCTAACTCTTTTCCAGGAGAGCCTCATCTCGCAGTTCGCGAGAATGATGAGACAAAACGCGGCAAGGATCGAGCCAAGAGGTTTTCTGGGGCCATGAGGAGGGTGTGACCATGACCAAGATTGAGATCGTCAACAAAGTCGCTGAGGAAACCGGCCTGACGAAGGTTAAGGCGGAAGAAGCAGTGGAAGCGATCTTCTCCCTGATTAAGGACATCTTGAGCCGTGGAGAGTCTGTAATTCTAAGGAGATTTGGATCCTTCCAGGTGCGGAGTAAGAACGCCCGGGTAGGTCGCAATCCGAAAACAGGGGAAGAAGCCGCAATTCCTGCCCGGCGGGTTGTGCGGTTTAAATCCGGCAAACACTTCAAAGAGGCCGTGAATTATTCAGGAAAAATCCCGGTCTAGAGAATCAGCATAGAGTCCCCATAACTGTAGAACCGGTACTGAAGTTGCATTGCCTCTTCGTAAGCTTCTCGGATTCTCTCCCAACCTGCAAAGGCGCTGGCCAGAAGTAGAGGGGTCGAGCGCGGCAAATGGAAATTCGTAATTAGAGCTTCAACCATTTCAAACCGGTATCCCGGAGTAATGAACAAATCCGTCTCGCCGCAGCCCGCCACACATTTTCCTCTATGAGTTTTCGCCTGGGATTCCAGTAGGCGCGTGGTCGTTGTGCCTACGGTAACGAGGCGCTTCCCCGACGCTTTCACTGCATTGATTTTTTCAGCTGCTTCGGAACTGATCAAGTAGCGCTCGGGTTCCATGCAATGATCACCTACCTCTTCGGACCGCACCGGCAAGAAAGTCCCAATCCCCACATGGAGAGTTATAAAAACGATATCAATTCCATGAGAGCGAAGACGCTCCAGGAGAGAATTTGTGAAGTGAAGTCCGGCAGTTGGAGCTGCCACCGAACCCCGGTGACGGGCGTAAACGGTTTGATAGCGATCGCGGTCCATTTTGTCTAGGACCAGATCCTTTTCACAATTTCGTGCGATGTAGGGAGGCAGGGGCATACACCCGACTTCCTCGATCCTCTCATTTAAGTCCTGACTTGAATGAAACTGAATTCTCCCCTTACCTTCTGGTCCTCCTCCCAACCAGATCCCCCTGAAGCCGCCAGGAAATTCAAACTCCGTACCCGGTCTGCCGGGAGAACGAGCCAGCGCTTCCCAAAGGCCGGGCTCGATCTCGCGCACGAACAGGACTTCCACTCTCCCTCCCCCGCTGGTTTTTTTTCCCAGAAGGCGGGCAGGGAACACCCGTGTATCGTTTAAAACAAGCACATCCCCGGGATGAAGAAAATCGGGAAGATCTCGGAACAGGGCGTGCTGAAGACATTCTTGCCGGCGATCGAGGACGAGCAGACGAGCCTCATCCCGAATCGCAGCCGGAACCTGGGCAACTAGACGATCCGGCAAATCATAATCAAAGGAGGAGATTTTCATCTATTGGCTGCACTGATTTTTTTCGAGGGCTTGATTTGCGGAACGGGAATCACCTCGGTGCCAGGGTAGTAAAATTGCAAAATCTCCCGGAAACTACGTCCTTGCTGAGCAAGCTCCCGAGCCCCCCATTGAGACATGCCAACCCCGTGGCCAGAGCCGGAACCTTGTAAAATGAAGGTGTTTCCAACCTGCTCCACTTCAAATCGGGTGCTGGGCACTCGATCGTATCCCAACAAGCGCCTAAACTCCTCACCCTTCAACGTGAGCATACCGGAGCTATGAACGATGCGCAGAAAACGGAAACGTCCGGAGGCCGTCTTTTCCCCTGGCATCAATCCCCAGACCGTGCCCACATCTTTTCCGCTCTGGATCAGCAGGCTGCGGATCTGTCCTCCTCCTAACACCCGGACCCAAGAAGACATGGGAGCCTGTTTATCGTAGGAGCATGCGACACCGGCAAGATAAGGGAGGTCGGGCAGTAACCAGATCTCACTCCCGGCCTCCGTCATGCCGCCGCTGACCGCGTGATAAAAAGTGGCCGCCACCTCTCCGTTAAAGGCTACGACCAAGCCCGCAGTTTGTTTCACCGCGTCGTTCGTTCGAGGCGTCTCTTGCCCCTGTCCTCCATACACCTGTCCATCCGTGGTCCCTTCCATGTCGTACAGGGCCCCGGACCTAACCGAGCGCTGATAAAGCGCAAAGGAGCGAGCCGCCACTGCCTGAGCCTTTAATGCTTCCATGGGCCACTGAAAGGGCATCTCCGCGGGAACGACTCCTCGTACGTAGTCCTCCAGATCCACCTCGTTGATCACCTGGAAGCTTCCGTTTTGCACCCGACGCAGTTCCAAAGTGCCCCAATAGGTTCGTCCGTTGAGCTTAAGAGCTTGCTGCCGGGATCCGACCCGAACAGCAAGCCCGAAGTAAAGCAATGGGACTCCGTTAACCCGAATTCCTTTTACTCCCGCCTCGACGGTCCACTTTCCCGATGTCCTCTTGCGCAGGAGCTTCCGCTGGGGTGAGAGGCCCTCCAACTTCAAGCCTGGCCCGGCTTCGACACGTAGAAGCCCCGCATTCACCGGAAGGGCGACCCGGATCTGAGTCGATTCTACGGTGAGGGGCATTACCAAGCCGGCCCACAATACGGCGTTCAGCGCGGCAAAACGAAAAGTATGTAAAGCTGCTTTTTTTAGGGCTCCCCTTGGCGAACCCATTTATCGCCTGGAAAAGAGGTACAAGATGAGGCTCAGAATGAAACTGAGAAAAATCGATGTGGTGACCGGGAAAAAGAAGCTAAAGTTCTTCTTTTGAATGAAGATATCACCGGGTAGCCTGCCGAGCCAAGGAAGCTTTCCAATGAAGAGGATCATCACTCCCAGGCCGACCAGAATGCCTCCCAGGAGAATTAAGAACTTACCGATTGGATTCAATTCAGCCATCATTACTATTCATTCACCGCTAGACGAAAGCTCAAAAAAGATCCTGTTGGAAACTCTCCGGGAATTTGAGCCCCAAGTGCTGGTAGGCCAGCCGGGTGACCAGCCTGCCACGGGCCGTCCTGTGCAAGTACCCCCCCTGGATTAGAAAGGGCTCATACACATCCTCGATCGTATCTCTTTCTTCACCAACTGCAACTGCCAGACTTTCAATACCCACGGGTCCCCCGGAGAACTTTTCAATGATCGTCTGCAACAACTTGCGATCCATCTTGTCAAGTCCCAGTGAGTCCACATCCAGGAGACACAAAGCTTCTGCGGCAACCTGTTCCGTGATGACCCCTTGAGCCCTGACCTGCGCGTAGTCCCGCACCCTTCGCAGAATCCGATTGGCGACCCGCGGGGTGCCGCGGGAGCGGCGGGCCAGTTCCAGACATCCGGATTCTTCCAGACCGACTCCGAGGATCGTAGCCGATCTCCGTAAGATGATCTCCAACTCTCGTGGATCATAATACTCGAGCCGGCAGATGATGCCGAACCGGTCTCGTAGAGGAGATGTCAACAACCCTGCCCTTGTTGTGGCCCCCACCAGGGTAAAATGAGGCAAGTCAAGACGCAGGATGCGGGCACTCGGTCCCTGGCCGATGACAATGTCGAGTTGGAAATCCTCCATAGCAGGATAGAGAATTTCTTCCACTGTGCGGGGTAAACGGTGAATTTCATCGATAAACAGGATTTCCCGGGGCTCCAGGTTCGTCAGTATGGCCGCCAAATCACCCTGGCGTTCAATGACCGGTCCGGAGCTGACGCGGATTGGCACCCCCATCTCATGGGCAATCACATGGGCCAGAGTCGTCTTGCCCAAGCCGGGAGGTCCGTACAACAAGACATGATCCAAAGCCTCGGCTCTCTGACTCGCTGCCTCCACGGAGATCTTCAGATTTTCTTGAATCGGTCCCTGACCCACATACTCGGCAAAGGTCTGGGGACGCAGGCTTGCTTCGAACCGAGAATCTTCCTCCGTTCGCACGGGTGCATGGACCTCATTTTCCCACTTCTTATTCCCTTCCACCACCGCTTCGCTCATCTCCTTTGTCCTATGTCCGCGCCAGTAGACGCAGGGAGTCTTTAAGCAGCTGCTCCAGACTCAATCCCCCAGTGGTGGCCACACGCATCACCTGAGCCACAGCGCGCTCTGCCACAGCCCTCTGGTATCCCAGGTTTAGAAGCGCAGATAGGGCGTCATCCCGCACACCGTGGTGGTCCCCATCGCCAGGAGAGCGGTTAAGGGCGAGGCCCATCGAATCGACTTTGCCCCGCAATTCCACCACGATTCTTTCCGCCGTCTTGGTCCCCACACCCGGAACAGCGCTTAGCCTGGGGATATCCCCCTGCAAGATCGCTTCGCGAAGTTCCTCATGGGGAATCCCGGAGAGAATGTTGAGAGCCAACTTAGGACCGATCTTATTTACTTTGATCAATTGCTCGAAAAGATCCAGTTCCCCCGGCTGTATGAACCCGAAAAGCTGTAAGGCGTCCTCACGCACATGGGTATGGACGTGAACGGAAACCGTTTCACCAATTTCTGGAAGCTGGCAGTAGCTGGAAAAAGGAATAAATGCGCAGTAGCCGACTCCCGAAACATCGATAATAATCCGGCCTATCGATTTGTACACCAACTTTCCCGAGATCCTGGCTATCACGCGACTTCTCCTAACCCGATAGGATGGACAAAGAACATAGCACTATTTCGTCAGCACTCGCGCGTTCCCCATCGTGTGGGCGTGGCATAAGGCCACGGCCAAGGCGTCCGCAGCATCCGTACAGGGTAGGGGTGTTCCCCGGATCGCAAGCAATCGGATCACCATGCGCCTTACCTGTTCCTTTTCTGCCCGACCATAACCCGCGACGGCTTGCTTGACTTCTAGAGGAGAATACTCGGCCACTGGGATTCCCGCACGGGCCACAGAAAGAAGCAAGGCACCCCGTGCATGACCCAGTAATAAGGCCGTGCGCGCATTTCTGGCAAAAAAAAGGGACTCGATCACGCACACGTCGGGAGTATGTTGAACGAGAAATTCGGAGAGGCCTTCGCAAATGACCTTGAGGCGCATCGCTAAAGGGGCGGTACTTGCGGCGCGGAAAATTCCCCACTTGACCGCGTGAGTCTGATTTCGTTCAACGTCAATGAGGCCGTATCCGGTAACGCGGGCTCCGGGGTCAATTCCCAAAATGCGCATCTCTTCGCTCTGCGGGGCGAAGACTCCCGCTAACCATCTTCCTGGCTCACTTCCAGCTCGGCCATGACGGATTCCGGAATGTCAAAATTCGCGTAGACATGCTGGACATCATCGTGATCCTCAAGGCTCTCCATAAGCTTGAGCAACTGCTGCGCATCCTTCCCCTCGAGTGGGATGGAGCTTTGCGGAACCATGCTTAACTCAGCAAGCGTGACGGGGATCTGCTTTTTCTCCAGAGCCTGCTTGACGGACTGAAAAGCCTCAATGGGAGTGGTGATTTCATAGGTCTCCCCTTCCAGCTTTACGTCCTCGGCACCGGCCTCAAGAGCCAAATCGAGCAGCGTCTCCTCTTCCGCTTTGGATTTATCGACAAGAAAAAGCCCCTTTTTCGAAAACATCCAGGAGACGCAGCCGGCCTCTCCCATATTCCCGGAATTCTTGGAAAAAATCTTACGCAGTTCGGCAACCGTGCGGTTCTTATTATCGGTGAGCCCGGCCACTAGGATGGCAACCCCGCCAGGGCCATAGCCTTCGTAAAAAACCTCTTCGTAGGAAGTCCCGGGGAGTTCTCCAGTCCCCTTTTTGATAGCTCTCTGGATTGTGTCGTTCGGCATGTTTGCCGCTTTGGCTGCCTGTACGGCTGTGCGCAGGCGCGGATTGGCATCGAGGTCCCCTCCGCCCACGCGGGCTGCCACCATGGTCTCCTTGATGAGCTTGGTAAAAACCTTACCCCTGCGGGCATCAGCGGCAGCTTTTTTGTGCTTGATACTTGACCATTTCGAATGTCCTGACATGACCATCACCTCATAAACTCGACCAGGATCCGGGATTCTTCCTCCCAGCGCCTTATGGTCTAAACTCTAGCATACCCCTTGCTTTCTTGTAAAGCGTGATGCTCTTAGCCCTTCTCGGGACCGACGATGCCCCAAAAAAAAACCCCACTCGCGTGGGGCTTTTTCTATCTTCCGGCAGCGACCTACTCTTCCACACCGTCGCCAGTGCAGTACCATCGGCGCTGGAGGGCTTAACTTCCGTGTTCGGGATGGGAACGGGTGTTTCCCCTCCGCTAAGGCCACCGGAAGAATTCCTTCCTGACAAATCAAACAACCTGAATAGGGGTCAGAAACCGCGAACGAATGAAAGCTTCTTTTGGTCAAGCCTCACGACCGATTAGTACCGGTTAGCTTAACGCATTACTGCGCTTACACACCCGGCCTATCAACCTCGTAGTCTACGAGGGGTCTTTAGCCCCGATTGCTCGGGAAGGGAGATCTCATCTTGGGGCGGGTTTCGCGCTTAGATGCTTTCAGCGTTTATCCCTTCCGAACATAGCTACCCAGCAGTGCCTCTGGCGAGACAACTGGAACACTAGCGGTTCGTCCATCCCGGTCCTCTCGTACTAGGGACAGATCCCCTCAAATCTCCTGCGCCCACGACAGATAGGGACCGAACTGTCTCACGACGTTCTAAACCCAGCTCGCGTACCGCTTTAATGGGCGAACAGCCCAACCCTTGGGACCTGCTTCAGCCCCAGGATGCGATGAGCCGACATCGAGGTGCCAAACCTCCCCGTCGAT